>DASYUP010000076.1:0-15646 GCA_036001185.1 Thermoanaerobaculia bacterium | reverse complement strand
CCTCCTCGAAGAACGGACATCACTCTACCGGCACCGTCATGGCGGCGGGCGGCGATGCACCTCGGTGGCGGTCGCCTGGTCGCGCGGCCGGATGACGAGCTCGTCGACGTCGACATGCGCCGGCAGCGAGCAGACCCAGCGCACGCACTCGGCGATGTCGCCGGCGGTGAGGGGCTGCATGCCGTCGTAGACTTTCTTCGCCCGCTGCCCGTCGCCGGCGAAGCGCACCAGCGAGAACTCGGTCTCGACGAGGCCGGGATCGATCTCGGTCACCCGCACCGGCCGACCGAGCAGCTCCAGCCGCAGAGTGCGGGTGAAGGCGCGCAGGGCGTGCTTGGAGGCGGTGTAGCCGGCGCCGCCGCGGTAGGTCTCGAAGCCGGCGATGGAGCCGATGACGACCACCAGGCCGTCACCGCCCGCTTCCAGCTTGGGCAGCATGGCCCGCACCGTGCGCAGCACGCCGATCACGTTGGTTTGCCACATGGTCTGCCAGAGCTCCTCGCGGGTCTCTTCGATACGGTCGGTGCCGAGCGCCTTGCCGGCGTTGGCCACCAACACGTCGGCGCGCGGGATGGCGGCGGCGAAGGCGGCGACGCTGGCGGTGTCGGTGACGTCGAGCGGCAGGGCGCGTGCCCCCAGCGGCTCGGCCACCGTACGCAGGCGGTCGGCGCGGCGTGCCCCCAGCACCAGTTCGTAGCCGGCGCCGGCGAGCGCGCTCGCCGTGGCGGCACCGATGCCGGAGCTGGCGCCGGTGATTACCGCCACGCGGCGCCCGCCGCCGCCAGGGGGGGAGGCCAGTGTGGGGGCGGCGCTCATCCCACCAGCTCCGTCGCCGCCAGCAGGCGCGCCGCGCGCACCACCTCGCGCTCGTTGTCGAACGACAGCTGCGCCAGCGCCTCGTCCCAGCCGAACCAGCGCGCCGCCACCACCTCGCGGGGGTCGCTGTCGTGCTCGCTGCCGGTGAGGTAGGTCATCAGGTAGTAGTCGACCCGCTTGTGGATGCGCAGCCGGCGGTCGATCTCGTAGCTGTAGTCGATGGTGGGCAGAGGTGCCACCACGCGGCCGGAGACGCCGGTCTCCTCGCGTACCTCGCGCACCGCCGCCTCGGCCGGCCCCTCGCCCGGCTCGACGTGGCCCTTGGGCAGCTGCCACCGGCCCGGCCGCGGGGCGATGAGCAGCACCGCGTCACCGCGTACGACCAGCCCGCCGGCCGAATGGTGGTGCTGCTCCCGCATCCCCTCAACCGTCGGCGGTCATGGATACAGTCGCTCCACCAGCCAGCCGCCGTCGTCACGCCGGTAGAGGAGGCGGTCGTGGAGGCGATGCTCGCGGCCGTTCCAGAACTCAATGCGTTCGGGGATCAGCAGGTAGCCGCCCCAGAAGGGCGGCCGCGGCACCGGGCCGGCGGCGTAGCGGTCGGCGACCAGCGCCAGCCGCTCTTCCAGCAGCTCGCGTGACGGCAGCACGGCGCTCTGCCGGGAGGCCCAGGCGCCGAGCTGGCTGTCGCGCGCGCGCGTGGCGAAGTAGGCGTCCGACGGCCCGTCGGCCAGCGGCTCGACGGCGCCCTCGACACGCACCTGCTGCGCCAGCTCGGGCCAGTAGAAGCACAGTGCGGCCCGCGGGTTCTCGTCGAGGTCGCGCGCCTTGCGGCTGCGCAGGTTGGTGAAGAAGCGGAAGCCGGAGGCGTCCACGCCCTTGACCAGGACCATGCGCACCGACGGGCGGCCGTCGCCGTCGGCGGTGGCCAGCGCGGCGGCCGTGGCGTCGCCCGTCGAGCTGGCCTGCGCCTGCGCGAAGAGCGCGGCGAAGCGGCGCAGCGGATCGTCGCCGGCGGCGCCCGCCGGCGCCGCGTGGGGAGTGGCAGTGGCCATCAGTTGGCTCCCTCTTCGCCGGCATCGGGGCTCCACGACGGCAGGGCGCCGGGATCCACGCCCACCGACTCGAGCGCCTGCCGCCAGACCTGCTCGGTGTCGTCGGCGAAGACCAGTCCCTCCTGCGCCGGCGCCGTGAGCCAGTCGTTGCGGAGGATCTCCTCCACCAGCTGGCCGGCCCCCCAGCCCGCATAGCCGAGCAGCAGGCGAAAACGCTCCGGCGGCGCGCTCGCCAGATGGGAAAGCGTGCCGACGTGTTGGCTCAGCGAAACGCCGGGGAACACCTCGGCGGCGCCGGCCGGGTCCTCGCCGTTGCCGCCCACCGGGCTGAACAGCACGGTGCCGAGCTGCGGCTGTACCGGCCCGCCGAAGTGGGCCACCACGTCGCCCTCGCCGCCCCAGTCGATCTCCATGCCCTGGAGGATCTCCGCCACCGAGATGGCGGTGGGGCGATTGATGATGAAGCCCAGGCTGCCCTCGGCATCGTGGTGCACCAGTAGCACCACGCTGCGATGGAAGAAGGGGTCGAGGATCTGCGGCATGGCGATGAGCAGCAGCGGCGCCAGCAGCTCGGCCTCGGTGTCAGCCATCGCCCCGGATATTACCGCCATGCCCGCGGACCGGCGGCGCGCCGCAGCGCTGTTAGAATGACTGCCCACCGCGGCGCTCGTGCGCGGCGCGATTCACCCGCTTCGTTTAGGAGGCACCCCGATCATGGATGGCAGCACAGCCGCCGAGACGCTGAGCGTCGGCGGACGGGACTATCGATTCGCCCCGCTCGCCGCCGCCGAGCGGGCGGGACACCGCTTGACGCGGTTGCCCTACTCGCTGCGCATCCTGCTCGAGAACCTGCTGCGGCGCCAGGGGCAGCCGGGCTCGGGCGTCACCCCCGAGGGGATCGCCGCGCTGGTCCAGTGGGAGCCGCGCGCCACTCCCAGCCGCGAGATCGCCTTCATGCCGGCGCGCGTGCTGCTGCAGGACTTCACCGGCGTGCCCGCGGTGGTCGACCTGGCGGCGATGCGCGACGCCATGCGACAGCTCGGTGGTGCCGCCACCCGCATCAACCCCCTGCAACCGGTCGAGCTGGTGATCGACCATTCGGTGCAGGTCGACGAATACGGCAGCGAGGCGGCCTTCCTGCTCAACGCCGAGCGCGAGCTGGAGCGCAATCGCGAGCGCTACGCTTTCCTGCGTTGGGGACAGAAAGCCTTCGCCAACTTCCGCGTCGTGCCGCCCGACACCGGCATCGTGCACCAGGTCAATCTCGAGTACCTGGCGCGGGTGGTGATGGCCGAGCAGCACGACGGCGCGATGTGGGCCTACCCCGATACCCTCGTCGGCACCGACTCGCACACCACCATGATCAACGGCCTCGGCGTGCTCGGCTGGGGCGTCGGCGGCATCGAGGCGGAGGCCGCCATGCTCGGTCAGCCGATCAGCATGCTGGTGCCGCAGGTGGTGGGCTTCCGCCTCGACGGCAGGCTGCGCGAGGGGGCGACCGCCACCGACCTCGTGTTGCGGGTCACCGAGATGCTGCGCCAGAAGGGCGTGGTGGGGAAGTTCGTCGAGTTCTTCGGCAAGGGCCTGCGCAACCTGCCGCTGGCCGACCGCGCCACCATCGCCAACATGGCGCCCGAATACGGGGCCACCTGCGGCATCTTCCCCGTCGACGCGGTCTCGCTCGACTACCTGCGTTTCACCGGCCGCAGTGGCGAGCAGGTGGCGCTCGTCGAGGCCTACATGAAGGCGCAGGGCCTTTTCCACCAGGACGACAGCGAGGAGGCGGAGTATTCGGACCTGCTGGGCCTCGACCTCGCCAGCGTCGAGCCCTCGCTGGCCGGTCCGCGCCGGCCGCAGGACCGCGTGGCGCTGTCGCAGGTACCAGCCGGCTTCGCCCGCGAGCTGAGCAGCCTCGCCGGCCACGGCGGCCGCAACCAGCCGCGCCTGACCACCGTCGGCCGCTGGGAGGGGGAGGGGGGCAACACCGCCGACACTGCCGTCGCCGAGCCCGAGGTCGACGACGGCGTGGCCTGTGAATACCAGGACGCGCGCTTCCGGCTGCGCCATGGCTCGGTGGTGATCGCCGCCATCACCTCCTGCACCAACACCTCCAACCCGTCGGTGATGGTGGGTGCCGGCCTGCTGGCCAAGAAGGCGGTGGAGCGCGGCCTGGTCTCGCAGCCCTGGGTGAAGACCTCGCTCGCTCCCGGTTCGAAGGTGGTCACCCGTTACCTCGCCGAGGCCGGGCTCACCCCTTATCTCGAGCGGCTCGGCTTCCACCTCGTCGGCTACGGCTGCACCACCTGCATCGGCAACAGTGGCCCGCTGCCCGAGCCCATCCGCGCCGCCGTCGAGGACGGCAAGCTGGTGGTCGCCGCGGTGCTCTCGGGCAACCGCAACTTCGAGGGCCGCATCCACCCCGACGTGCGTGCCAACTACCTCGCCTCACCGCCGCTGGTGGTTGCCTATGCGCTGGCCGGCCGCATCGACGTCGACCTGCTGCACGAGCCGCTGGGCACGGACATGGCCGGCCGGCCGGTCTTCCTGCGCGACGTCTGGCCGAGCCAGCAGGAGGTCGACGAGGTGCTGCGCGCCGCCTTGCGCTCGGAGATGTTCCAGCGCGAGTACGCCGACGTCTTCAGCGGCGACGAGCGCTGGCAGAACCTGCCGGTGCCCGAGGGCGAGACCTACGCCTGGGACGCGTCTTCCACCTACGTCAAGAACCCGCCCTACTTCGACGGCATGACGGTCGAACCGCAGCCGGTCGAGCCCATCCGCGGTGCCCGCGTGCTGGCGCTGTTGGGCGACAGCGTGACCACCGACCACATCTCGCCCGCCGGCTCGATCAAGCTCAAGAGCCCGGCCGGGCAGTATCTGGTAGAGCTCGGCGTCAGCCCGCGCGACTTCAACTCTTATGGCGCGCGCCGCGGCAACCACGAGGTGATGATGCGCGGCACCTTCGCCAACGTGCGGCTGCGCAACCGGCTGGTGCCCGACGTCGAGGGCGGGGTGACCATCCACCTCCCCGACGGCGAGCAGACGAGCATCTTCGAGGCCGCCATGCGTTACCAGCAGGACGGCGTGCCGTTGCTGGTCATCGCCGGCAAGGAGTACGGCACCGGCAGCTCGCGCGACTGGGCCGCCAAGGGGCCACGCCTGCTCGGCGTGCGGGCGGTGATCGCCGAGAGCTTCGAGCGCATTCACCGCAGCAACCTGGTGGGGATGGGAGTGCTGCCGCTCGAGTACCTGCCGGGCGACTCCGCCGACGTCCTCGGCCTCACCGGGCGCGAGACCTTCGAGGTGCTGGGCCTGGAGGAAGGGGTCGCCGCCGGCCGCACCGGCTTCGAGGTCACCGTGCGTGGCGACCGCCCGGCGGGTGGTGAGATCAGCTTCCGCGTCCGCGCCCGCCTCGACACCCCCGAGGAGCTCGAGTATTACCGGCACGGCGGCATCCTGCACTACGTGCTGCGCCAGCTGGCGAAGAGCTGACCCTGCCCCGACAAAAAAGTCCCCGTGCCGTGGAGGGAGCCGGCACGGGGGGAGGAGAGGGATTCGAAGGAGATTGTCTTGAATCTCGGTCGCGTCCCAATCCCTTCAACCGGGGGCCGCGAGGGGTTAATTCCCAGATCCGGGGTGCCCGCGCCATTTTTTGTCAGGCTCCGGCGGGCCGCCATTTCGTGGGCTAAGATATTGAAGATGCGCATCTTCCTTACTGGAGCCACCGGCTACATCGGTTCTGCTCTGTGCCGGCGGCTCACCGGGGCCGGGCACGAGCTGCGGGCCCTGGTCCGGCCCGCCAGCCGCACCGAGGAGCTGCGTCAGCTCGGCGTTTCCACCTTCGTCGGCGACCTCGCCGACCGCGCCTCGATGCGCGAAGGGATGTCCGGCGCCGACTGGGTCGTCCACGCCGCCGCCGAGCTCGATCCCCAGTCGTCGTCGGCGGCGATGCAGCACGCCAACGTGGAAGGCAGCGAAAACGTCGCCTCGCTGGCGTTCAAGCTCGGGGTGCCGCGGTTGCTCTCCGTCTCCTCGATTGCCTGGTTCGGCGGCAGCCCTGCCGACGGCAGCCTCGCCACCGAGGAGAGCCCGCCCCTGCGCCCCTTCCCGACCCCCTACAGCGCCACCAAGCATGCCGGCCAGGAGGTGATCCGCGCCTGGGCGGCTAGGGGGCTGCGCCTCAACACCGTGTTTCCCAGCCTGGTCTACGGCCCGCCGGGCAAGCGGGGCGGCGCCAACGTGATGCTCAAAAACCTCGCCAAGGGCCGCTTTCCGGCTCTCATCGGCGGCGATCGGCTGGCGAGCTGGATCTATCTCGAGGACCTGGTGGAGGGGATGGCGGCGGTGCTCGAGCGCGCGCCGCCGGGGCGCGACTACCTGCTGGCGGGCGACGTGGTCACCGTGCGCCAGCTCGCCGAGCGCGTGGCCGGCCTCTCGGGGGTCGCCGCGCCCCGGCGCGACCTCTCGCCGCGGGTGGCGCGGGCGGCGCTCACCCTCGCCGCGCCCGTGCTGCGCCTCTTCGGGCGCCGGCCGCCCATTCCGCCGCGGCAGGTGGCGAGCCTCGAGCGGCACTGGGCATTCGACGACTCGCGGGCGCGGCGGGAGCTCGGCTGGACGCCGCGCGACCTCGCCGCCGGGCTGCCGCCGACAATCGAGTTCCTGCTCGCCCCCCACCAGGCAGAAGCCGCCTAGAGGGATGCATCGCTGATGTTCACCGTCTGCAAGGAGTTCCGCTTCGCCGCCGCGCACCAGATCCGTGGTCACCGGGGCGGGTGCGAGAACCTCCACGGCCACAGCTACCGCGTGCGGGTGTGGGTGCAGGCGCGACGCCTCGACGCGCTGGGCATGGTGATCGACTTCGCCGACCTCAAGCGGGTGATGGAAGAGGTCATCGGCCCCTTCGACCATCGCTTCCTCAACGAGGTGCCCCCCTTCGATGAGCGCAACACCACCGCCGAGCTCCTCGCCCAGCACGTCCTCGGCGAGGTGGGACGGCGGCTCGACGACGACCGCCTGCGGGTGTCGCGGGTCGAGGTCTGGGAGAGCGACAGCGCCTGCGCCATCTACGAGGCGGAGGGTGGTCAGCCGTGGCGGGCGGAGGGGTGAGCGCGGCCGTGGATCCCGGCGTCATGCCCGAGGTGCTGCGCCTGCCGGTTGCGGAGCGGCTGCGCGTCAACGAGATCTTCTACTCGCTGCAGGGGGAGTCGACTCGCGCCGGACGGCCCTGCGTGCTCGTCCGCCTCACCGGCTGCCACCTGCGCTGCCGCTGGTGCGACACCGAATACGCCTTCTACGAGGGTGAGTGGCTGTCGCGCCAGGAGGTGCTCGCGCGCGTCGCTGCCTTCGACTGTCCGCTCGTCGAGCTCACCGGCGGCGAGCCGTTGCTGCAACCGGGCGCGCTGCCTCTGCTCACCGCGCTCTGCGATGCTGGCTACGAGGTGCTGCTCGAGACCAGCGGCGCGGTCGACATCGCCGGCGTCGACCCGCGGGTGCGGCGCATCGTCGACGTCAAGTGCCCGGGCTCGGGGGAGAGCGAGCGCAATCGCTGGGAGAACCTCGAGCTGCTGCGGCCGAGCGACGAGCTCAAGCTGGTGCTCGCCGACGAGGCCGACTACCTGTGGGCGCGTGAGCTGGTGATGGGGCGCGAGCTCCATCGCCGCTGCACCGTGCACTTCTCGCCGGTGGCCGGCGAGCTCGAGCCGGCGAACCTTGCCGCCTGGATCCTGCGCGATCGCCTGCCGGTGCGATTGCAGCTGCAGCTGCACAAGCAGCTGTGGGGCGGCGGACCCGGCGTGTAGGCCGGCGAAAGCCGGCCTACATCCCGAGGAGCGCAGCGACGAGGGATCTCGACGTCTCGACACGTCGCGCAGCGGCACCATCGCAGCGCCGGTGGCGTTGCGGTGGGGGACCACGGCCGGTAGGATGGCGTCCGCCTCGGGTGCGGCAGATCTCGGGCGCGGTGGAGGCTGCGATGAGCTCGGCAAAGTTGATCCTCGACGGGCAGGAATACGAGCTACCGGTGGTCGTCGGCACCGAGGGCGAGGTGGGGGTCGACATCAGCTCGCTGCGCGCCAAGTCGGGTGCCATCACCTACGACCCGGGCTACGGCAACACCGGCGCCTGCGAGAGCACCATCACCTTCATCGACGGCGAGAGGGGGATCCTGCGCTATCGCGGCTACCCGATCGACGAGGTCGCCGAGCAGGCGAGCTTCACTGAGCTCTGCTACCTGCTCATCTACGGCTCGCTGCCGACCGCCGCGGAGCTCGTCGACTTCGACCGCAAGCTGACCTACCACAGCCTGCTGCATGAGGACATGAAGAACTTCTTCGCCGGCTTTCCGGCGACCGCCCATCCGATGGCGATGCTGTCGGCGATGGTGGCCTCGCTCTCCGCCTACTACCCGGGCTCGGAGAGCGGCGAGGACGTGCCCACCAACATCGTGCGTCTGTTGTCCAAGGCGCGCACCATCGCCGCCTTCTCCTACAAGAAGTCCATCGGCCAGCCGTTCGTCTACCCGCGCAACGACCTCTCCTACACGGAGAACTTCCTGCACATGATGTTCGCGGTGCCGGCCGAGCCGTATGGGCTCTCACCGGTGGTCAACCGGGCGCTCAACCTGCTGCTCATCCTGCACGCCGACCACGAGCAGAACTGCTCGACCTCGACGGTGCGCATGGTGGGCAGCAGCCAGGCCAACCTCTTCGCCTCGATCTCGGCTGGCATCTGCGCCCTCTGGGGCCCCCTGCACGGCGGTGCCAATCAGAAAGTCATCGAGATGTTGGAGATGATCCAGCGCGACGGCAGCAACTACCAGAAGTACGTCGCCATGGCGAAGGAGAAGTCGTCGGGGTTCCGCCTCATGGGCTTCGGCCATCGCGTCTACAAGAACTTCGACCCCCGCTCGCGCATCCTCAAGGCGGCCGCCGACGAGGTGCTGGCGGAGATGGGCAAGAGCGACCCGCTGCTGGAAATCGCCGAAGGGCTCGAGCGGGTGGCCCTCGAGGACCCCTTCTTCGTCGAGCGCAAGCTCTACCCCAACGTCGACTTCTACAGCGGCATCCTTTACCGGGCGATGGGCATTCCTACCAACATGTTCACCGTCATGTTCGCCCTCGGCCGCCTGCCGGGCTGGATCGCGCAGTGGAAGGAGATGAAGGAAGACAAGGCCACGCGCATCAACCGGCCGCGACAGATCTACATCGGCCCCACCCAGCGGCGGTGGTTGCCCATCGCCGAGCGCGCCTAGGCGCGCCCTTTGCTAGCGGAGACCGGTGCGGGGCACATCCGTGCTCCGGCGGCCCGGCATGCCGGCCGGCAAAGGAGAGTCAAATGCTGCTTACGATCGCCGTCATCCTGGTGGTGCTCTGGCTGCTCGGCTTCCTTGCCTTCCACGTCACCAGCTTCGCCCTCCACGTCCTGCTGCTGATCGCCCTGGTGGCGATCGTCATGCACTTCGTGCGTGGCCGCAGCCTGGCGTAGGCGCCCAGGCGGGCGGAGTCACCGCCCTAGTCACCCCACAGCTCGCGGATCGCTGCCGCCACCTCGCCGCACAGAGCCGGGGCCGCGTAGACGCGGAACGCCTCGATGCGCGTCAGGTGGCGCATGAACTGGCTCGCCTGCTCGACCGGCTCGAGGGTGCCGTCGTAGCGCTGCACGAAGACGCGCGCCTGGCGCAGCCGGTGGGGGTCCTTGAAGGCGTTGGAGACCAGCAGGTTGGCGGCGCCGAAGCGGTCGCGCAGCACCGGCACCAAGGCGGCGAACCGCTCGCGCTGCTCGCCGGTCAGATGCTCGCGAGTCTCGTAGGCGAGAGGGAAGCGTTGGCGGCGCAGCACCGCCAGCGCGTGCAGGCTGGTCGAGCGCCGCATGCGGGCGAGCACGGCGACGTCGTCTTCGGCGAGAAAGGCTTCGGGCTCGGCCGGCCAGCGGATGCCCTCGTCGGCGAGCCAGGCCGACAGGTGCAGCTCGAGCGCCTTGCCGGTGACGTTGAAGTAGACCTGAGTGAACATGTAGTAGCGCGCCATCACCAGGGCCTCGAGGGCGTGCACACCGCCCTCCTCGACGCCGATGCCCCACTCCCCACCCTGCGGGTCGCGGATCGGCACCACCGTGTCGAGCAGGCGTGGCAGGTCGTAGCTGCCGTAGCGCACGCCGCAGAAGAGGCTGTCGCGTAGCAGGTAGTCCATCTTGTCGACGTCGAGCTCGCCAGAGACCACCTGGGCCAACAGCCGCTCGACGGCGCCCTCGCCGCCGGCGAGCAGCCGCGCCACGTCGTCGGGGCGCAGGCCGTCGGCATGGCGGGAGAAGGCGTCGCGCACCTCCGGCAGCGCCAGCAGGCGGCGGGTCATCTCCTCGTGGTCGATGCCCCCCTCGAACTGCTCTTCGGCGGAGTGGGAGAACGGGGCGTGGCCGATGTCGTGCAGCAGGCCGGCGGCGCGCACCAGCCGCCGCTCGCGCGCCCGCCGGTCGGGGTCGAGCAGCCCCTCCGCCTTGGCGGCGAGGGCATCGTAGAGACGGCCGGCAAGCTCCATGGCCCCGAGCGCATGGCTGAAGCGGCTGTGCTCGGCGCCGGGAAAGACGAAGAACATCATCCCCAGCTGGCGGATGGAGCGGAGCCGTTGCAGCGGCCGGGTGTCGATCAGCGCCGCCTCGAGGGCGTCGGCGCGCACGAAGCCGTGAACGGGGTCGCGAATCGATAGCATCCTCATGGTGGGTACCGCCCCTGCCGGACGGCGGTGAGGCTAGCGCAGATGGCAAGGCGCTCGCCTGCCGGTCAGCGGTTCAGTTCTGATCCGCCGCCGTCGCGAGGTGGCGGTAGGGGCGCAGCAGGGTGCTCAGCTTGGTGCGGCTGCGCAGGATGCCCGAGACCTCGGCGGCGCGGTCGGGGAGCGGCAGGGTGAGCAGCTCGACCTTGCGCAGGGGCGGCACGTCGAGGGCGGCGGCGGCGCGGTTGACCAGCTCCTCGAAGGGGGCGTCGGCGAGCCGCTGCAGGGTCTCGCTGGGCAGCGGCAGGGCGGCGCCGAGGGCGCGCCGGGCCTCCTCCAGCCGTTCCGCCAGCTCCTCGCGCAGGGCGCGCATCGCCGGCGCGTGCTCGTCGAGTGGTGGCTCGGGGAGCAGGCGAACGAGCGCCGTCAGGTAGCCCCTGGCGCCGGGCTCGCTCCCCTCGCTGGGCAGCTCGGCGACGGCGAAGCGGTGGGCGCCGAGCAGCAGCACGCGGGCGCCGTCGCCGTCGGGCTCGACCTCGACCAGCCGCGAGGCGGTGCCGGCTGGCCAGATGCCACTGCGCTGGCGGGCCAGCACCACTCCCAGCCAGCGCTCCTCCGGTGGGCGCACCAGCAGATCGCAGAGCAGTGCGCCGGCGAGCGGCAGCCGCACCCGCGTGCAGGGGAAGTGCACGTCGTCGGTAAGCAGCAGGGGCAGCCGCACGTGGGTGGCGGGCATCACTGGCGATGATAGCAAGCGCCCACGCGGCAACCGGTCGTGCTAGGTTGCGCACGAGGGCGCGCCATGCTCGCCAGCCTGCTGCTCTACGCCGGGCTCGCCGCCGTGCTGGTCGGGGCGCTGACATTGCTGCGGCCGCTGCGCTGGCTGCGCATCCCCACGCGCCGGCGGGCGGCGCTGGTGCTCGCCGGCGGGGCGCTCCTCGTGGTCACGGCGCTGCTGCTGCCGGCGCCCGCCTCGCACGCCGCGCCGCCGCGCAGCCACCTCGACGCCATCGTTCCCACCTGGCAGTTCGGCGAGCACCACGAGATCCGCGTCCACGCCGATGCGGCGCGCGTCGAGGCGGCGATCCGCGCCGTGCGGCCGGACGAGATCCGCTTCTTCCTGCTGCTCACCGGCATCCGCAACCCGCAGCGCGCGTGGCGGCGCCAGCAGGCGAACATCCTCGCCCCGCAAGGCGAGCTGCCGCTGCTCACCATCGCCCTGCGCTCGGGCTTCCTGCTGCTCGCCGACGAGCCCGGGCGGGAGCTGGTGTTCGGCACCATCGTGGTGGCGCCCCCCGCCCTGGCGCGGCTACCGGCCGCCGAGCTCGCACGGCTGCGCGCCGCCTTCACCGCCGAGCGCTTCATCGCCCTCACCGCCCCCGGCTACGCCAAGGCGGTGATGAACTTTCGACTCGCCGACGAGGGGGGTGGCTGGACGCTCCTCTCGACCGAGACCCGCGTCTTCGCCACCGACGACCAGGCGCGGCGCCGCTTCGCCGCCTACTGGCGGCTGATCTACCCCGGCAGCGCGCTCATCCGCCACATGTGGCTCGACGCCATTCGCCGGCGGGCCGAGCATCTCTAGCTAGCTAAGCCGGTGCCCGGCGCCGTCTGCAAGAATGTCCGCCATGCGTGACCGTCGCTCCGCCCTGCTCGCCCTCTGCGCCTTTGCCGCCCTCGTCCACGCGGGCCCCGTCGCCGCCGCTGACGCCGCCGAGGCCATCGCCCGCGGCGACGCGGCGTGGGAGCGCCGTGCCGAGGGGGCCCAGGGTGGCCATGCGGCGCGGGCCCCGATCGCCGCCGCCGTGGCGGCGTTCGAGGAGGCGGTGAAGGCGGCGCCGGCGAACCTGGAGGCGCGCTGGAAGCTGCTGCGTGCCCTCTGGTTCGAGGGTGAATACGTGGCCACCAGCGAGGAGGAGAAGCAGCGCGTCTTCGGGCGCGGCAAGACGGTGTCGGAGGAGGCGTGGGCGCAGGTCGCGCGGCAGGTCGGCAAGCAGCGCCTCGAGGCCGAGCGCGCCGCCGATCGCGCCGCTGCCCTGCGCGCCGTCCCCGAGGCGCCGCCGCTGCTGCTGTGGAGCGCCGCCGACTGGGGGTTGTGGGGCAACGCCTTCGGCAAGCTCGCCGCCGCCCGCCAGGGCGTCGGCGGCAAGGTGCGCGACTGGGCGGAGGCGCTGATCGCCCTCGACGATCGCTTCGAGGGGGGCGCCGGCCATCGGGTGCTGGGACGGCTGCACTCGGAGGCGCCCAAGGTGCCGTTCTTCACCGGCTGGGTGGATCACGACCGCGCCATCACCGAGCTCGAGAAGGCGACGCAGATGGCTCCCGAGGAGCTCTCCAACCGCTTCTACCTCGCTGACGCCATCCTGCAACACCGGCCGCGGGCGCGGGCGCGGGCGCTCGCCATCCTGCGCGAGGTGGCGGCGACCAAGCCGCGACGACAGAGCCAGGTCGAGGACACCGCGCTTTCCGTCGAGGCCGGGCGCCGCCTGGCGGCTGGCCGTTAGCTACCGGCCGAAAAGAAAGGCGCAGCCTTTCGAGCTCGTCATTGCGAGCAGCGCAGCGACGAAGCAATCTCGACGGCGCAACGTAGAGATCGCTTCGCTGCGCTCGCGATGCCGACGGTCGCTCAGGGACTGTCCGGCCCCGTCCAGGACACGCGCTCGATGGCACGCGCCTGCGCGGGCAGCGCCGCCAGCAGCTCGCGCACGCGGCGGCCGTCCGGCGGCAGCTGCAGGTCGGGGGCGAGGTCGGCGAGCGGTGCCAGCACGAAGGCGCGCTCGCGCAACCGCGGGTGGGGGAGCGTGAGCTCCGCCGCGCGGCGACAACGATCGCCGTAGATCAGCAGGTCGATGTCGAGCTGCCGCGGTCCCCAGCGCGGGCCGGCCACCCGCCCAGCGGCGCGCTCGAGCTGCTGGGTGAGGTCGAGGAGGGCCTCGGGCGACAGCTCGCTGCGCAGCAGTGCAACGCTGTTGAGGTAAGGGGGCTGGGGAATCGGCGAGACGGGGGCCGACCGGTAGAGCGGCGCGACCGTCAGCGGTCCCAATCGCCGCGACAGCTCGGCTAGCGCGGCAAGCAATTGCCGGCGGGGCGAGCCGAGGTTGGAGCCGAGGCCGAGGAGGGCCGGCTCAGGCCTCGTCGTCGTCTTCCTCTTCCTCTTCTTCCTCGCCCGGCTCGATCTCGAGGATCTCCTCGTCGTCGTCGACGACGACGTCGACGACCTCCTCCTCGGGCTCGTCGACAACTGGGACGGGGACGGGAACGGCGACTGGCCGCGGGCGGGGCGCCGGCGCGGCCGCCTGGCGCTCGGGCACGGCACGCTGGTTGGTGCCGCAACGCGGACAGATGGGCTCCGCCTTACCGAGGTCGTAGAACTTGGCGCCGCACTCGGCGCATTCGTACTTCTTGCCCAGCTCCGGCATCGACGAGGCTCCTTTTGCGGCCGCGGAAAGTAACACCGGGGTGGAAGGCTGTCAAGAAACGCCGGCCGGGCGTCCTTGCGCCACCCCCCGTGCCCTTCTACCATGCCTGCCGATGCCTTGCAGCTTCGCGGTCAACGCCGTCGACGGCGCCGCCCGGGCCGGAGTGCTCACCACGCCCCACGGCGCCGTGCGCACGCCGGCCTTCATGCCGGTGGGGACGTTGGGAGCGGTCAAGGGGGTGCCGCCGGCGCAGCTCGCCGACCTCGGCGCCGAGGTGCTGCTGTGCAACCTCTACCACTTGGCGCTGCGCCCCGGCGTCGACGCCATCGAGGCGCTCGGCGGCCTGCACGCCTGGAACGGTTGGTCGGGGCCCATCCTCACCGACTCCGGTGGCTTCCAGATCTTCAGCCTCGGCCACTTGCGCCAGGTCGACGACGAGGGCGTGACCTTCCGCAGCCACCTCGACGGCGCCGCCGTGCGCCTCACCCCCGAGGAGGTCGTCGACCTGCAGCGGCGCCTCGGCGTCGATGTCGCCATGGTGCTCGACGAGTGCCCGCCCTGGCCAGTGAGCGCCGAGGAGGCGACGGCGAGCCTCGCCCGCACCACCCGCTGGGCGGCCCGCGCGCGCGAGCGGTGGGCGCGGGCGCCGGGGCCGGGCGCGCTCTTCGGCATCGTCCAGGGCAGCGCCTTCCGGCCGCTGCGGGAGCGCGCGGCGGGCGAGCTCGCCGACCTGCAGTTCGACGGCTACGCCATCGGCGGCGTCAGCGTCGGCGAGCCCGACGCCGAGCGGCGCGCCGCCGTCGAGTGGACGGCGCCGCTGCTCCCCGCCGATCGTCCGCGCTACCTCATGGGCGTCGGCTATCGGCGCGACATCGTGCACGCCGTCACCTGTGGCATCGACCTCTTCGATTGCGTGCTGCCGGCGCGCAACGCCAGGCACGGAGTGCTGTTCACCCGCCAGGGGGAGCTGCGGCTCAAGGGCGCCGCCTTCCGCGGCGATCCGCGGCCGGTGGAGGAGGGGTGCCCGTGCCCTTGCTGCCGCCAGATTTCGCGCGCGTTCCTCCACCATCTGCTGCGCTGGGACGAGCTCACCGGGAAGGTTCTGGCGACCCTGCACAACCTACGGTTTTATCTTGACTTCATGGCGGAGGTACGCCAGAGTATCGCCGCCGGGACGCTGGCCGAGCTGGCGTCCCACCTGGTTAGCCAAGGCAAAAGCCAAGGCAAAAGCCAACCGGACGGCGACAGCCGGGCGGACCCGGTAATTGTCTCCGTTTGAGCCAATTCCTTTCGCGGCTGATACGAGCCGAAGCAGTTCGAGCCGTTCGAACCCCCTGACCAAGGCGGTGAGCCCGCGCTGAGCGGCGGGCGGCGGTGGACGGGAAGATCGTCCGCCGCGAGCGCAGGAGCGAGGCGAGGATGCCGTATCTCTTCATGCTGGCGCAGGCAGCCCCGCCTGGCCCGCTGGCGTTGGTCTACCAGTTCGCGCCCATCGCCGGCATCATGCTGCTCTTCTACTTCCTGCTGGTGGCGCCGATGCGCAAGCGGCAGCGCGAGCTGCAGCGGCAGGTGTCGCAGCTGCAGAAGGGGGACAAGGTAGTCACCAACGGCGGTCTCCACGGCGAGGTCGCTGGCGTCGAGGGCGACGTGGTGC
>DASYUP010000075.1:0-3999 GCA_036001185.1 Thermoanaerobaculia bacterium | reverse complement strand
GGTCCTGGCCCTTCTCGTCCCAGAAGAGGTTCTTGCCTTTGCGCGCCACCGACACATTGGTGTGCATCCCGTTGCCGTTGACGCCGGTCACCGGCTTGGGCAGGAAGCACGCGGTCATGTCCATCCGGGCGGCCACCTGGCGCGACAGCAGCTTGTACAGCTGCACCTGGTCGGCGCCGATCACCGCGTCGGCGTAGCTGAAGTTCATCTCGAACTGGCTGGGAGCGACCTCCGGGTGGTCCTTCTCGTTGGCGAAGCCCATGGCGCGCTGCACCTCGGCGGCGGTGTCGATGAACTGGCGCAGGGCGTCGCCGGGCAGCGAATGGTAGTAACCGCCGGTGGAGATGAAGTCGAAGTTGCGGGTCTCGTGGTAACGGCGCTCGGCGTCGCGCCCCTGGAAGAGGAAGCCCTCGATCTCATTGGCGGCGTGCGCCACGGTGCCGTCTTTGGTGTAGAGCTTCTCGGCGTAGCTCTTGAGGTGGGCCCGCATGTCGCCGGCGTAGGAGCTGCCGTCGCGCTCGCGCACCTCGCCGAAGACCAGGACCTTGCCGGCGCCGAAGACGTCCGCCGGCAGCCAGTAGAAAGCGGCCCAGTCGATGCCGAGGCGCAGATCGGACTCCGCCTGGCGGGAGAAGCCGCGGATCGAGGAGCCGTCGAAGGTGAGGTTGTCGGCCGACTTCAGGAGGAACTTCTTGTCGTAGTCGAGCATGTGGAGGCGGCCTTCGAGGTCGGTGAAGCAGACGGTCACCGCCTTGATGCGCTTCTCGTCGGAGAGGTAGCGCATGCGCGCCTCGCGCACCACGTCGGCCGGCTTGCGGGCGAGCCGCTCCTCCTTGGCCTGGAGGTTCATCTCCTCGAGCTGGTCGTAGGGGATCTCCAGGAAGTCGCGCAGCCCGCCGTGGCGAGGCGGCGCGGGGCTGGGCTGAGCCATTCGCTCGAGCTTCTCGGTGGTCATCTCGGCGAGGGCCTCGTCCTTTGTCGGCTCCGGGGGCATGGCAGTTCTCCTCTGTTAGTCATGTCCTCGGGGCGGATGGTTGCATGAATAAGGCTAACCGTCAAGTCTTTTAGCGTAATTTCGGTGACATTTATGTTTGTTTTGCCAGCAGAGTGGCAAGTGGCGGAAAACGCAGGGGATGGTGGACAAGGCGGTGGTCACCGGCTGCTGGCTGGTCAGCGGCCGGCGTCTGGCCTTCGGGCCGGGCCTGGCCACCGTTTGACGCCACCCCCACGTCCCATGTGAGGCTAGGCCCCCGATGCAGCCCTCAACGGACTCGCTCGCCCCCATAACGCTCGCCGAGCTGCGCGCCGCCCGCGAGCGCATTCGCGGCACCATCCTCGAGACGCCGCTCGTGCCGCTGCGCGCCGCCGGGCACGAGATCTGGCTCAAGCTCGAGAACCTGCAGCCTATCAATGCCTTCAAGATCCGCGGCGCCGCCAACGCCGTCTTCTCGCTCGACGACGAGCAGCGCGCCCGCGGGGTGTGGACCATCAGTGCCGGCAACGCCGGCCAGGGCGTGGCCTTCGCGGCGCGGGCGGCCGGCGTCCCCTGCACTGTGGTGACGATCGACACCGCGCCCGACACCAAGGTGCGGCGCATGCGCGACCTCGGGGCGCGGCTAGTCAAGGCCCCCTTCGACGCCTGCTGGGAGGCAATGGAGAAGCGCCGCTTCCCCGGCGTCGAGGGCACCTTCGTCCACCCCTTCGACGACCGCAATTTCATCGCCGGCAACGCCAGCGTCGCGATGGAGATCTTCGAGCAGCTGCCGGCGGTGAAGACCGTCGTCGCCGCGGTGGGCGGTGGCGGCCTGTTGGCCGGCATCGGCACCGCCGCGCGTGCCCTGCGCCCCGACGTCCGCGTCTACGGCGCCGAGCCCGAGACGGCGGCGCCGCTCGCCCTGTCGCTCGAGCGCGGGTCGCCACAGAAGTTCGAGCGCTGGCAGGCCACCTTCGTCGACGGCGCCGGCGGCAAGAGCCTCTTCCCCCGCATGTGGGAACGCCTGCTCCCGCTGGTCGACGGCTCCATCGTGGTGACGCTCGACGAGGTGAGGGCGGCCATGCGGACGGCCGCCGAGCAGGTGCGCATCATCTGCGAGGGAGCGGGAGCGCTGCCGGTGGCGGCGGCCCTCGCCGGGCGGGCGGGGGACGAGCCGGTCGTCGCCGTGGTGAGTGGCGGCAACATCGACCTCGCCACCTTTTGCCAGCAGATCGCCACCGTTGGCTGAACGCCGCTGGCTGAGCGTCGGCGGTTCACGCCGCCAGCCGGGCCAGCATTTCTCGCCAGAGCCGCGGCTCCGCGCCCCTGGCGGCCTCGGCGGCAACCTCGCGCGCCTCTCCCTCGAGCCACGGCAGCACCGTCAGGTTCCCGTCGCGCGCGAGCGCCGTGAGGTCCCGCGGCGAGCGCGCGGCGAAGCGCGCCGCGCGCAGCAGGACCTGGGCGCGGCTCTCCGGCTCCCCCAGCCACAGGCAGAGCTCGGCCGTCGAGGCCAGCGCGGCCGCCACCCGCAGGTTGCCGGCGCCGTGTAGGGGCGGCCGCGGCAGTGGGCGGGGCAGCAACGGCAGCAGGCCCCGCCGCGCCGCCGCCCGCGCCAGCGCCGCCGCCGACGCCGGCTCGCCGTGGAAGAGCCGCAGATAGCGCTCCTCGGCGAGCCCCGAGCCGAGGTCGCGACGATCGCGACCGCTGAGCTCCAGCGCGGCGCCCTGCAACGCGCCGACGCCGGCCGCGGCGAGCGCGGCAGCGGTGGCGTCGAGGTCGTGGGCGTCGCCGACGCCTGCTGCCAGCGGCCAGGCGGCGGCGGCGCCCGCTGCACCGCCTGCTGCAAGAGCCACCGCAACTTCGGCCATCGCCACGTCGGCGACGGCGACGGGCAGCAGGTCCCACACCAGCACCACTCCCGTCGGCAGCGGCGCCGGAGCAGCATCTCCCGGCAGCAGCTGCAGCAGCACCGGTGTGCCCCGCTCGGCCTGGCGCGCCGCCAGCCGATCGCGCGCCGTCGCCAGCGCCGGCGGCACCGGCGGCAGGTAGAGCAGGTCCTCGAGACGCTGGCCCCCGAGTGCCTCGAGCACGGCGCCATCCCCGCCGGCCAGGTCGCCAGAGCCGAGCCCGCCGGCGGCGAGGTCGAGCCACGGCCGCGCCGGGCCCGGCCACCGCGCCGGCGCGTAGCGCACCCAGAAACGCGCGGGCTCCGGCTCCTGCTCGCGCAGCAGGGCCGTGCGGCCAAGCGCGGCCGGCGGGCTCACGCCAGCCCTCGGGCCCGCAGCGCCTGCACGACGTATTTGGCGAGCACGTCGACCTCGACGTTGAGCCGATCTCCCGGCCGCCGGCTGCCGAGCGTCGTCACCTCCAGCGTATGGGGGATGAGGGCGATGCCGAAACGGTCCGCCCCGGCGCTCGCCACCGTCAGGCTGACGCCATCGAGCGTCACCGAGCCCTTCTCCACCACGTAGGCCGCGAGGGAGGCCGGCAGCTCGCAGACGAGCTCGCGATGCTCGCCGAGCGGAGCCAGCGCCAAGACCGCCACCGTGCCGTCGACGTGCCCCTGCACCCAGTGGCCGCCGAGCGGGTCGCCGAGCCGCAGCGCGGGCTCCAGGTTGACCTCGCTGCCCTCTCGCAACGCCCCCAGCGTCGTGCGCCGCAGTGTCTCGGGCGAGAGCTCGACCAGCGACTCGCCGGCGGCGCGCTCGACGACGGTGAGGCAGACGCCGGAGACGGCCAGGCTGGCGCCCACGGAAAGCAGCTCGGCGAGCGCCAGCGAGTGGCGCAGGCGTAGCTGCACCCCGCCCTGCGGGGAGGGCACGGGATCGGCGGCTACCCGCCCACGCTCGCGAACAAGGCCGGTAAACATTCGGAATGAAAGGCGCTCAGCAGGACGTCGGGATCACGGCGCCGCACCTCCAGCGCTCCCAGACGGAGCGCCTCGGCGAGCCGCTCGGGGCCGTCGCCGGCCAGCGGGCCGGGCGCCCCGCGCCCGCCCACCAGCAGCGGCGCGCCGGCGACCACGA
>DASYUP010000074.1:0-1762 GCA_036001185.1 Thermoanaerobaculia bacterium | reverse complement strand
GCCTCCTGGATCCCCTTGTCCACGGCGGGGCGGAAGTTGTGCGGGATCGAGCCGCCGAAGATCTCGTCCTTGAACTCGTAGTCCTCGCCGCGGGCCATCGGCTCCATGAGGATCTTGCAGTCGGCGAACTGGCCGCGGCCGCCGGTCTGCTTCTTGTGGCGTCCGTGCCCCTCGGCCTTGCGCTTGATGGTCTCGCGGTAGGGCACTTTTGGCGGGTGGAGGATGACTTCCACCTTGTAGCGGCTCTTCAGCTTGCCGACGGTGATCTCGACGTGCAGCTGGCCGGTGCCGGAGAGCAGGTGCTCGCCGGTCTGCGCGTCGCGGCCGGCGCGCAGCGCTGGGTCCTCCTCGAGCAGGCGGTGCAGGGCGTCGCCGATCTTGTCCTCGTCGCCCTTCGACTTGGGCTCGATGGCGAAGGAGATGGCCGGTGGCGGGATGGGGATCCAGGGCAGCTTGACCGGGTGCTCGCGGTCGCTCAAGGTGTCGCCGGTCTGTGCCGTCTTGAGCTTGGCGACGCCGCCGATGTCGCCGGCGACCAGCTTCTGCACCGGGGTGCCCTGCTTGCCCTGCAGCGCCATCAGCGTGCCCATGCGCTCCTGCTCGTCGCGGTTGGCGTCGAGCACCGTGGAGTCGCTCTTGAGAGTGCCGGAGGCCACCCGCAGGATGGAGATCTTGCCGGCGAAGGGGTCGTTGAGGGTCTTGAAGACCAGGGCGGCGGTGGGCGCCGCCGGGTCGGCGCGCAGCTCCAGAGGGCGGTCGAGGTTGTCGGTGGCCTGGCCGACCGCCACGTCGGTGGGCGCCGGCGCGAAGTCCACCAGGGCATCGAGCAGCGCCGAGGAGCCGACGTTGTGGAGGCCGCTGCCCAGCAGCAGGGGGAAGATGCGCCGCCGGGCGATGGCGCTGCGCAGGCCGCGGCGCAGCGCCTCGTCGTCGAGCGTGCCTTCCTCGAAGAAGCGTTCCAGCAGCTGGTCGTCGGTCTCGGCCACCATCTCCACCAGCTGGTTGCGTAGCTCCTCGACCTGGCCGGCGAGCTCGGCGGGCACCGCCACCGCGTCCGCCTTGCCGTTGCCGTCGCGGCTGTACCGGTAGGCCTTGCCGCCCACCAGGTCGACCACCCCAGCGAAGTCGTGCTCGGCGCCGATGGGCAGCTGCAGCGGCATCACCTCGCGCCCGAAGCGCCCACGCAAGAGGCCGAGAGCGCGGGC
The DNA here is from genome assembly GCA_036001185.1 of Thermoanaerobaculia bacterium. Taxonomy (GTDB): domain Bacteria; phylum Acidobacteriota; class Thermoanaerobaculia; order Multivoradales; family JAIOJS01; genus DASYQD01. The sequence continues at coordinate 557 of DASYUP010000074.1, read as the reverse complement.
AAAGTCGGCGCGCTCGCGATCCATCTTGGCGAGGTAGAGGATGACCGGCGAGGCCATCTCGCCGGCCACCTCCCAGACCTTCTCGGTGTTGACCTCGACGCCGGCGACGGCGTTGACGCAGAGCAGCACCGCGTCGGCGGCACGCATGCCGGCGCGGGTCTCGGTGAAGAAGATGCCGTAACCGGGGCAGTCGAGGAGGTTGACCTTGTGGCCGCGCCAGGGGACGAAGGCGGGCGCCACGTTGATGGAGATGCCGCGCTCCATCTCCTCGGGGTCGAAGTCGGTGAGGGTGTTCTTGTCCTCGATGCGCAGCATCCGGTTGACCACCCCGGTGGTGTGCAGCAGGGCGCTGGCGAGGGTGGTCTTGCCGGAGGCGTTGTGGCCGGCGAGCGCGAGGTTGCGGATCTTGTCAGGGCTGTCGACCTGCATTCCTACCTCCTGGGGGCGCGCGCGGCACTATACAACGTGCGGAAGGGGGTCGCCGAACCGCCGCAGAAGCCCCGGGGAGGCTGCTAAGATGGCCGCTCTGAACCCGAGCGCCATGGCGACTGCGATCC
>DASYUP010000073.1:0-1785 GCA_036001185.1 Thermoanaerobaculia bacterium | reverse complement strand
AGATCCACGCCCAGCCGCGGCACCTCGGAGAGCAGCTCGCCACCGGGAGTGGCGAGGAGGAAGTCGGTGGCCGGACGCCAGTCGACGAGGGCCGCCGCGGTCGCCGGTGTCGTCTTGGCGGGCTGGCCGGCGGGACGCGCGAGCAGCACCAGCGCGACGATCACCACGGGCGTCGCCATCGCCACCAGCAGCAAGCGCCGGCGCGGCGGCCGGCGTGCCATGGCGCCGGCCTCGGCTGCTGCCCACACACGGGCGAAGGGCGGCGCCGGCGCCTCGTCGGCGAGGGCGCGCCGCAACTGCTGGCGCAAAGCATTGTCGTGCTCGCTCATCGGTTCCTCTCCGCGACGAGGCGACGCAACGCGACCTTGCCGCGCGCGTAGTGGGTGCGGGCGGTCCCCAGCGACACGCCGGCCACGCTCGCCGCCTCCTCGATCGTCAGGTCGTCGTAGAAGACCAGGTGCAGGATCTCGCGCTGGCGCCGCGGCAGGTGAGCGAGGGCGTGGCGGAGCTGCGCCGCCTCGAGACCCGCCTCCGCCGCCGGCGCGGGCGGCGGGGGAGCCGTCCGCGCCGCCATCAGCGCCAGGGCGAGTCGCCGCCAGCGGGCACGCCGCCGCTGCTCGCCCGCGGTCCGGCGCACGACGGCGAACAGCCAGGTCTTGACGCTCGAGCGGCCGGCAAAACGCGCCCTGCCGGTGAGCACCTTGAGATAGCTGGCTTGAACGGTCTCCTCGGCGGCATCGCGGTCACCGTCGCAGCAGCGCAGGGCCCAGCAGAACGCCGCCTCGTGGAGTGGCGCGATGGCATTGCGCAGGGTGCCGGCGTCGTTGACCTCCTCGGCTGCGGGCTGCTCCGCAGCCCTGCGGCGAGTGAGAGGCGCGGCGGCCGGGGGGACGGTGGTACTGCTCAACTCGAGCTACCTCGTCAGGCGCTCCCTTAGTGCGCGCCGGAGGGAGGCCATAGGACGGCCGCGAGCAGCGGCGGCGACTAGTCTCGCGGCCGCCGGGGACGCTCGCTCAACCGATAGAGCAGCAGCGCCGCCTTCCTCGCCTGGGTCGGCAGCGTGCCGAGGTCGGCGGTCTCCTCGACGGTGTGCCCGCCGGTGCCCTTGAGGCCCAGGGCGTCGAGCACCCGCGGCACCGTCGCGGCGACGAAGGAGACGTCGGCGGCGCCGGCCCGCCGTGGATCGACGGCGGTCACCGCCCCCAGGCCGAGGTCGCGGCTCGCCCGGTCGAGGAGGGCGAGCAGCTCGAGGTTGCCAGAGGCGGGGGCCATGGGCGGGTAGCCCTCGCCGAAGGTGAGGTCGGCAGTGGTGCCGGGCAGATGCGCGCTGGCGATCGACTGCATCCGCTGCTGCGCCGCCGCCAGCTGCTCGGGCGACAGCGTGCGCAGGTCGCCGGTCGCCACGGCCTCGCCGGCCACCACGTTGGTCTTGCCGCTGGCGCTGCCATGGGTCTCGTCGGCGGCCAGCTCGGTGCGGGTGCCGCCGAGCAGCAGCCCGGGGTTGAAGGTGAGGTTGGCCTCGCCGGCCAGCTCGGTGTAGAAGCCGTGCAGCACGCGCGCCGCCTCGTAGACGGCGCCGGCCCCCACCTCCGGCTGGAAGATCTGCGACGAGTGCGACGGCGTGCCGCGCGTGGTGAGCTTCCAGTCGATGGCCCCGCGGCGGGCCACCACCGCGTGCTCCGGCTTGCCATCGCCGTCCTCGAAGCCGAGGGCGGCGTCGGCGCCCGCCGCCGCCGCCAGCAGGTCGCCTCGCGCCAGCGACAGCGGCGTGCCGGCGTCCTCCTC
>DASYUP010000072.1:0-6663 GCA_036001185.1 Thermoanaerobaculia bacterium | reverse complement strand
CGCCTACCGCATGGCGCGCAACGCCCAGGACGCCGAAGACCTGGTCCAGGAGACCTATCTCAAGGCGTACAAGTACTACGACAAATTCGAAGAGGGGACCAACCTCAAGGCCTGGCTCTTCAAGATCCTCAAGAACACGTTCATCAACAGCTACCGCAAGAAACAGCAGGCTCCCCCCAAGGCCGACTTCGCCGACATCGAGGAGTCGTTCGAGAGCATCGTACGCAACGACGGGGGGCAGCAGAGCCTCAACCCCGAGGAGGAGCTGCTCGAGAAGGTGCTCGACGAGGACGTCCAGCACGCCATCGAGGAGTTGCCGCACGACTACCGGATGGTGGTGCTCCTCGCCGACCTCGAAGGGTTCTCCTACAAGGAGATCGCCGACATCCTCGAGATCCCGGTCGGCACGGTGATGAGCCGGCTCTATCGCGGCCGGCGGTTGCTCGAGGAGGCGCTGCTCAAGTACGCACGCGAGCACGGCTACATCCGGGGCGAAGGGGAGCCGGTGAAGATGCGCAGTCGCCGCGACCTCAAGGCATCCAGCTGATTCTGGCTGGCGGGAGCCCGGTTGACATAAAATGCCCAACCTAATCGGAATATCTGCCGGAAAGCCCGCAGTTTCTAGGAGTGGGTATGGCAAGGGCTCGGGCGGAAAAGGTCCGCGCGAGCCCCCGCCGCAACAGGGTCGACCACCGCGAGGGATCTTTTCGATGGACTGCCATGGCGTGCGCGCTGCGATGTTCCGGGTCAACGACAACGAGGTCGAGCCTGCGCTCCTCGTCGTTTTCCGACAGCACCTGACTTCATGCCCCGCCTGCGCCGAGCAGTTCGCCTACGTCTCTCGTCTGCTGGCGCTGGTACGCGAGCGGAGCGGCCGTTACTGCGCTCCTTCGACGCTGAAGGTGCGCATCCTGGCGAGCTTCCCTCACCGGACCCGGCGCGAGTTCGTGGAGTAACCCTCATGCGCCGCCTCGCTACCGCGAGCGGCCGCCGGTTGGCGGTCGCAGGGCTGATCCTCTTCGGTGCGCTCGCCGGCGCGGCGCTCGCCTCTCCTGCGCTCGCCGCCGCCGAAGGATGGCGCCTGCCGGGGCTCAACGGCGGCGCCCTGAGCGCGGACGATGTTGCCCACGGGACCACCGTGATGGTCGTCTTCGCCGGCTGGTCGCCGCGCTGCAAGGACATCGTGGAACGCAGCAACCGCCTCGTCGGCAAGTGGGAAGGTCGGGCGCGCGTCATCCTCGTTGACTTCCAGGAAGATCCCGACGAGGTCTCGCGCTTCCTCGCCGGCAAGGGCGCGCAGGCTGCCGTCTACCTCGACGGCGACGGCGGCTTCGCCAAGCGCCACCAGGTGACGACGCTGCCCGGCCTGGTGGTCTACCGTGACGGCACGCTGGTCTACCACGACCGGCTTCCCGACGACCCTGACCGGGTCCTCGCGCCGATCCTGCAGTAGATCGCCCCGGATCGACCCGGCCAGGGCGCTGCCAACCCCTTGTGGCCTGGGCGATTGCCTCGCCCCGAGGGCTTTGGTATATTCGCGCCGCTTTACGACAGTGCGGTCATCATCTAGCCAAGCGGATCGGAGCGGGCCTTCTGCCCGTTCGGCTCCTCGGCGTCGTCGGAGGAGATCGGAGCCATTCAGAGGGGGGGAACGGCACCGCGGCCGCTGCGCTTGGTCCCATCCAAGGGGAGGGTCCCGTTCAGCGGCACTGTGCGCAGGGCGAAGCTCCTCGCGACCCTGCTGCTACCGCTGGCCGCCCTCAGCGCCGCTTCCTTCCTCCACCTCTCCCCGCTGCTTCCTCCACTCCGCCTGCAGCCAGCCCCGCAATTCAATGCTGCTCAGGTGCGGCCTCCCGGCCTCGAGCTCGCCGCCGACGAGACCATTCCCTTCGAGCGCACCCTGGGCCGGGGTGAGTCGCTCGCTTCGCTGCTCGCCGAGCTCGGCCTCGATCCCAAGGACCGTTACCAGGTCTCGCTGGCGCTTGCCGACCACGTCGAGCTGCGCCGGCTGCGCCCGGGGCTGCGCGTAGCCGCCCTGCTGGGCACTTCGCCTCGCCCCGCGGCGCTGCGCCTGGAGGTTCCCGGCAAGGGGCGGCTGCGCCTGGCCGTCGCCCGCGACGGGTGGCAGGCGCAGTGGCAGGCGGCCGTCGAGTCGATGGCGCTACAGCGGGTGCAGGTGGTGATCCACTCCAACGTCGCCGAAGCCCTGGAGGTGGCGGGAGCGCCGCTCGAGGTCGCCTATCGTGCCGCCGACGTCCTCCGCTGGGACGTCGACTTCACCCGCGATCTGCGCGAAGGCGACCGCTTGCAGGTGCTCTACGAACAGCTGCTGATCGATGGCGTGCCGACCGGAGTCGGCGACGTGCTGGCGGTGGCGCTCGAGAACCGCGGCCAGTTGGTCGAGGCCTACCGCTACGGCGACGGCGGCTACTACGACGCCGATGGCATCCCGCTGCGCAAGATGTTCCTGCGCTCGCCGATCGCCTTCTCCACCCGCATCACCTCCGGCTTCAGCCTGCATCGCTTCCACCCCATCCTCAAGGAGTTCCGGCCCCACTGGGGGATCGACATCGGCGCGCCGACGGGCACCCCCGTGCACGTCACCGCCGACGGCGTGGTGCTCGCGGTGGGATGGGACGGGGGTGGGGGGCGCACGGTCAAGGTGCGACATCCCAGCGGTTTCATCACTTGCTACCTGCACCTCTCCAGCTTCGCCAAGGGCCTCACTCGCGGTGATCGCGTTCGCCAGGGCGAGGTGGTCGGTTTCGTCGGCCAGAGTGGTCTCGCCACTGCGCCGCACCTCGACTACCGCGTGCAGCAGCTCGGCCGCTGGGTCGATCCGCTGTCGCTCAAGAGCGTGCCGGCGGCGCCGCTGTCGCGGCGAGAGATGGCCACCTTCGTCGGCTGGCGCGAGGAGCTCCGGCTGGCCCTGCGCAGCGGCGTGATGCCGTCCACCACCGCCGGCGAGTGGCAACTGGCCGGCGCTCCCGAGCGCGTCGAGACACCGGCGGCGATCGGCGGTCGCTGAGCGCGCGGTGGTTCGCGCCCGCGCCCGGTGCCGCGTCGACTTCGCGGGCGGCACCCTGGACATCTGGCCGCTGGGTCTCTTCTTCGACGGCGCGCAGACGGTCAACGTCGCCATCGACCTCGCCGTCGAGGTGACGCTCACGCCGCGGGCCAGCGGCTTCCGGCTGGTGAGTGAAACCGGCACCGTCGATGCCGACAGCGCCGAAGAGCTGGCCGCTGACCGCGAAGGCGCGCTCATCGGCGTCGTCGCCGCCGCGCTCGGCCTGCCGCCGGTCGAGATCGGCCTGCGCAGCGAGTCGCCGCGTGGCGGCGGCCTGGGCGCCAGCTCGGCGGTGACCGTGGCGCTGATCGCCGCCGGCGATCGCCTGCTGGGCCGCGCCGACCGCCCGGCGGCGGCGACCGCCCGTCTGGCGCGCGACCTCGAAGCCCGCCTGATGCGCCTGCCGACCGGCACGCAGGACCACTACCCGGCGCTGCTCGGCGGCAGCCTCGCCCTGCGCTTCACGCCCGGGGGTGAGGAGGTGCAGCGGCTGCGGGTCGACCTCGCGGGGCTGGCGCAGCACATGTTGCTGGTCTACTCGGGACAGAGCCACTTCTCGGCCGCCACCAACTGGGAGATCATCCGCCGCTGCCTGGAGGCCGATCCGGAGGTGCACGGGCTGCTGCACGGCATCGCCGAGGTCGCCGGCGAGCTGCCGGCGGCGCTCGAGCGCAGTGACTGGCAGGCGGTGGGAACGCTGGTGGGGCGCGAGTGGCAGCTGCGTCGGCACCTCGCCGACGGAGTCTCGGTGCCGGCGATCGACAGCCTGCTGCAGATGGCCGCCTCGCTGGGCGCCTGGGGTGGCAAGGCCTGTGGCGCCGGCGGTGGCGGCTGTGTGGTCCTCCTCGTTCCGGCGGAGCGCCGCGAGCTCATCGGCCGCACCCTGGCCACCGCCGGCGGGGAAGTGCTGCGGGCGGTGCCGACCGCCACCGGCCTCGAGCTCGACGGCGGCGCCTAGCCGGCGCGGATAAGGCCTCAGTGCGAGATGCGCTGATCGACCAGCTCGAAAGCGTCGTCGCGGCTCAGGTTGGGTCCCAGCGTCACCGTGCGTTCCGGGCTCCAGCCGTCGCCGGTGCTCTCGCGATAGCGGACGGCGCTGTCGCTCCACGCCAGCGCCACCTGGTCGCCCTTCTGCGAGACGAGGATCCGCACTTCGCCGTTGGGGAGGGGCGGCAGCGCCCGGCTGCCGCCGTTGCGGACCTCGAGCAGTTGGGCGCTGCCGTGCTCGTCGTCCGACTCGGCGATCTCGACGACCTTGGCCTGGCTACGATCGGCGGCGTCCCGGCGCAGTGATGCGCCGACGTCGATGATCACGGCCCGCGCCTTGTCGGCCGAGAGCGCGAGCTCTTCGCCGATGTCGGAGCTCCGCACGCTGGCGAGGAAGGTGTCGGTGAGGAACTCGGCGAGCTCGTTGCGGAGGAGCCGGCGGCCGGCTTCGACGATGACCTTCCGGGCCGCATCAGCGATCTGCGCTCGCGAGAGGTTGCGGTTGCGGCCGACGTCGATGATCACCGCCCGTGCCTTGTCGGCATACGACACCAGCTCGCCGGCAACGGAGCGCAGCTGCGTAGTGACCAGCGCGCCGCTGCCCGGATCGATGAAGGCCGCCACCACACCGCTGCCGTCTCGATTGGCGCGGATCTGCGGCTTCTTCAGTAGCGCCGGCGAGGCGGTCGAGCTGGCGGCCCCGGAGGCGGGCGTGCCGGTGGCCAGCTCGCTGGCGTCGAAGATGCGATTGGAGAGCAGCACATCCCCGTCGTGGATCACCAACGGCGTGTAGAGCACCCGCTCACCGAGGGCGCCGTCGTCATACCAGATCAGATGCAGGATGGTGCGGCTGGCAGCGACCAGCGAGCCGTCCTCGGCGATCATCTGGTAGCGATCGATGGTGGCGGCGAGCTGCGGATTGAACTTGGTGCTGAAGGCATCGCCGCAGAACTCGAAGGTGTCGCCAAAGCCGTCGCCGGCGGAATAGGGCAGGAGGTTGAGCGTCGAGTGGTATCCCTGCCGTCCCTCCCACACCAGATAGACGCGATTGCTCGAGCGGTCGACGGTCAGCGCTGGCGATTGCTCGACCTCGGCGCCCTCCGTGCCGGGGACCAGCACCCGGCGCTGCTTGCCATCCTGGGCGATGTCGAGGGCGAGCACCGTGTTGCCGGCCTGGCTGCCGGGGGGATTGGGGAACAGCTGCTTGTAGGTGCCGCTCTGGACGCGGTAGACCTCGCCATTCGCACCGAGCATGGCATTGCCGTCGGCGCCGCGCAGGCTGCCGGCCGAGAGCACCACGAGGAGCTCGGCCCAGAGCGCGATACTGCAGAGGCGGCGCATCGTCAGGCCCTCAGATTGATCAGCTGGCGCACGTCGACCGAGACCAGGAAGTCCGGCAGATAGGGCTGTCCGGGGTAGAAGCGACGTTGCAGGTCGGTGAACAGGTCGCGGCCGTGCCCGTTGTCGCCGCCCAGGACGGCGACCTCGCCGAGCAGGAAGAGCGCGTTCTTGATCCAATCCACCTCGCCGACCCACTCGGCGAGCTCCAGGCCGGCGCGCCCGTGGCGCTCGGCGCTGCCGAAGCGCTCGAGCTCCATGTGCGCGTAGCAGAGATCGATGTGGGCGATCATCTGCAGGCGCTGGAGCTTCTCGCGCCGCGCCTCGCGGAGCACGGCGACGAGACGTCGCAGCCCCTCGGCGAAACGGCCTTCCAGGACCTCGCAGTATCCGAGGTTGCTGAGGCAGACCAGGCGCCAGCCGGGACGGCTCAGCGGTACCGCCGCCAGAGCGCGGCGATAGGTGTCGGCGGCTTCCTGAAAGAAGCCGAGGGCCAGCAACGCGTTGCCGATCTGGTTGTTCGCTGCCGCGAGGCGCTCTTCGCTGCCCGCCTGATCGGCACGGTCGCGCGCCACGCGCGCGTAGAACAGGCTCTTGCGGTACTCCTTGCGCAGCTCGTAGGCGTGCGCGATGTTGCGGGCGGCGAGGGCGCAGTTCTCGGCATCGCGGTTGCGAACGAGGATTTCGCGCAGGCCCGTGAGCGAGGCGTCGACCTCACCGAGCGAGATGGCGACCGCGGCCTCGCTGCAGAAGGCGCGGTCGATCAGCTCGGGCTCGCCAGCTTTCCGCGCCACGGCGAGAGCGGCCGCGAAGCGCTCGCGGGCCTCGTGCAGGCGGCCGGCATCGAGGGCCGCGACGCCGGCGGCGCGGGCCTCGTCGTAGCCTGGGTGGCCGCTGCGGGCGCCCTCGGTCAAGGCTTCTCTCCGTCCCCGCGGGAGTCGTGCGTGCGCTTGAAGGCGATGAACTCCTCGACCTCGCGCTGCGCCTCGGACGGCAGCGCCCGGAAGTCGCGCACGATCTGCAGGTCGCGCGGCGTCACCATCTCGCCGGCGTCGTCGTCGAAGAACTCGCCGATGCTCATGTCGAATTCGGCCAGGATCTTGAAGAGGGTGTCCAGGCTGACCCGGTACTCCCCCTTCTCCATGCGCGACAGATCGGACTGCTGGATGCCGATGCGCGCCGAGAGCTGCGTCTGGGTGAGCTGTCGCTCCCGGCGCAGCCGACGGATCTTACGCCCAACCAGCTGCACCTGGCGGATCTTCGGCGGCGTC
>DASYUP010000071.1:0-5071 GCA_036001185.1 Thermoanaerobaculia bacterium | reverse complement strand
AGGGCTGCTGCATGGGAGACACCCGCGTGGAGAAAGACAGCCTTGGGCCCGTGGAGGTCCCCGCCGGCGCCTACTACGGTGCGCAGACCGAGCGCGCACGCCGCAACTTCCCGGTCTCCGGGCTGCGCTTCCCGCGCCGTTTCCTGCAGGCGCTGGGGATGGTCAAGAGCGAGGCGGCGGCCGTCAACGCCGAGCTCGGCATCGTGCCGCGCCACCTCGCCGACGCCATCCGCCGGGCGGCGGAGGAGGTGGTGGCCGGCAAGCTCGACGCCGAGTTCCCGCTCGACATCTTCCAGACCGGCTCCGGCACGTCCACCAACATGAACGCCAACGAGGTGATCGGCAACCGGGCCGTCGAGATGCTGGGCGGCAAGCTGGGCAGCAAGGACGCTCTGCCTAGTGAATCCAGAGTGCACCCCAACGACCACGTCAACGCCTCGCAGTCCTCCAACGACGTCATCCCCACCGCCATCCACCTGGCGGCCTACCTGGCGATCGTCGAGGAGCTCGAGCCGGCGCTCCAGCGGCTTGCCGCGGCGCTGGAGAAGAAGGCGGCCGAGCTCGACGACGTGGTGAAGATCGGCCGCACCCACCTGCAGGACGCGGTGCCGGTGCGGCTGGGGCAGGAGTTCTCGGGGTACGCGCAGCAGGTGCGCAACGCCGCCGACCGGCTCGCTGCCGTCAAGCCACGGCTCGCCCAGCTGGCGCTCGGCGGCACGGCTGCCGGCACCGGCCTCAACGCGCCGCCGGGCTTCGCCGACGCCGTCATCGCCCGCCTGGCGGCGCGCACCGGCCAGCCCTTCGTCGGCGCGCCCAACAAGTTCGAGGCGCTGGCGAGCAAGGACGCCTGCGTCGAGACCTCGGGGATGCTGAAGACCATCGCCGCCTCGCTGACCAAGGTGGCCAACGACCTGCGCTGGCTGGGGTCGGGGCCGCGCGCCGGGCTGGGCGAGATCCAGCTGCCCAGCCTGCAGCCGGGGAGCTCCATCATGCCGGGCAAGGTCAACCCGGTGATCCCCGAGATGGTGATCATGGTCTGCGCCCAGGTGGTGGGCAACGACACCGCCATCACCCTCTGCGGCATGGGTGGCAACTTCGAGCTCAACGTCATGATGCCGGTCATCGCCTACGACCTTCTGCAATCGATCGAGATCCTGGCCGCCGCCTGCCGCCTGTTCGCCGAGCGCTGCGTCGAGGGCATCGCCGCCGACCGCGAGCGGCTGCGCGAGATGGTCGAGCGCTCGCTGATGATGGTCACCGCTCTGGCCCCCAAGATCGGTTACGACGCGGCGGCCGCCATCGCCAAGGAGGCGTGGGCGAGCGGCCGCACGGTGCGCGAGATCGCCCTCGACAAGCGGGTATTGCCGGCGGCGGAGCTGGACGAGCTGCTCGACCCGCGGCAGATGACCGAAGGGGGCATCCTCGGAGTGGCGGTCGGCGGGTGAGGCGGCGGGCCGGCGGCCGCCTCCTGGCCCGCGCCACGGCCGCCGTGCTGCTGGCGGCGCTGGCGGTCGCCGGCGCGGCCTGCCGCCGGCCGGCGCCGGCGACCCGCGACGTGGTGCTCATCTCCCTCGACGCCCTGCGGGCTGACCGCCTGGGCGCCTACGGCTACTCCCTGCCCACCTCGCCGTTCCTCGACCATCTCGCCGCCCGCGGCCTCACCTTCGAGCGGGCCTTCGTCAACACCCACGGCACCACGCCATCACACACCACGCTGCTTTCCGGCCTCTATCAGGAGAACCACGGCGTCGGCCTCGCCGGCAGCAGGGGCGGCGTGGTGGCGACCGCCATCCCGCCAGGGGTGCCGTGGCTGCCGGAGCTCCTGCGCGCCCGTGGCTATCAGACCATCGGCGTCACCGACGGCGGCAACATCGGCCGCCGATTCGGCTTCGCCCGCGGCTTCGACCGCTTCGACGACCGCGGCGGCGGCCTGCGTCGCGGCGCCCGCCGCCTCCTCGCCGAGGTGCAGCGCGCCCGGCGCGCCGACCCGCGACGGCCGCTGTTTCTCTTCCTCCACACCTACCAGGTGCACTCGCCCTACCATCCGCCGGCCGATCTCCGCCGCCTCTTCGGCGTGCCGGCGGACGTGCGCCAGGCGTCGAGCCGCTTTCTGGTGGCGCACGCGAGCGACGCCGCCGCATTGCCGCCAGGAGTGCAGGCGACGCTGTCGAGCCTCTACGACGCCGACATCCGCCACACCGACGACCTGCTGCGCGAGCTGTTCGCCGACCTCGCGGGAGAAGGGCTGCTCGCTCACGCGCTGGTAGTGGTCACCGCCGACCATGGCGAGGAGTTCGGCGAGCACGGTGGATTGCTGCACCGCGACCTGCTCTACGACGAGCTGTTGCACGTGCCGCTGCTGTTGGCGGCGCCCGGCATCGCCCCGGCGCGGGTGGGTGGCCTGGTGAGCACGGTCGACGTGGCGCCCACCATCCTCGCCTGGGCGGGAGCGCCAGCGCCGCCAGGACTGCCCGGCCGCGACCTGCTGCGGGCCGCCGGCCAGCGGCGCGCGCTGGTGCTGGCGCAGTATGGCCGCGAGCGCTACTGCGTGCGCACCGCCGAATGGAAGCTGATCGTGAGCGACGGCCGGGCGGAGCTCTACGACCTGCGCCGCGACCCGCGCGAGCAGCGCGACGTGGCGGCGTCGCACGCCGATGTGCGCCAGCGGCTGGCGGCGGCGCTCGGCGCCTGGCAGGCCGAGCGCCGCGCCCAGGGGACGGCGCCGGCCGGGCGGGCGGTCGAGCTCCCCGCCGAGGAGCGGGCGCAGCTGCGCGCCCTCGGCTACCTCCGGCATTGAACGGGCGGCAGCTCGCCTTAGGATGGTGCCAATGACCCGCTCGCAACGGCGGCTGGTGGGGCTGCTCCTGGCGTTGCCGCTGCTGCTGGTGGCGACCTCGCTGGGCTACATGGCCGGCATGCGGCACCTCGAGGGCAGCCCGCGCGGCTTCTGGGACAGCCTGGAGTGGGCCGCCGAGTCGCTCACCACCACCGGCTATGGCGCCGACGACCGCTGGCGCCACCCGGCGATGGTGCTCTTCGTGGTGCTGGTGCAGTGGGTCGGCGTCTTCTTCGTCTTCCTCGTCTTTCCCGTCTACCTCATCCCCTTCCTCGAGGAGCGCTTCGAGGCGCAGCTGCCGCGGCGCGCGCCGCCGCTCACCGGCCACGTCGTCGTCTATCGCTACGGCCCGGCGGTGGAGAGCGCCGTCGAGCTGCTCGCCGAGCGCGGCGTGCCGGTGCTGGTGGCGGAGAGCGACGAGGCTTCGGCTCGGCGGCTGGTCGAACGCGGCATCCCAGTCGTCTTCGCGCGCGGCGAGGAGGAGCTGCTCTCCGTGGTGCGGCTCGAGCACGCTCGCGCCGTCATCGGCAACGGCCGCGACGAGGAGAACGCGGCGCTGGTGCTGGGGGCGCGGCAGCGCGGCTTCGAGGGCGAGGTGGTGGCGCTGGTCGAGGAGCCCATGCACCGCAAGCCGATGGCGCTTGCCGGCGCCTCGGCGGTCTACACGCCGCGCCACATCCTGGCGGCGGCGCTCGCCGCCCGTGCCAGCGACCGCATCAGCCCGCGCCTCGCCGGCGTGCAGCAGCTCGGCGACCTGCAGGTGCGCGAGGTGCGGGTGCATGCGGAGAGCGCGCTCGCCGGCCACACCCTGGCCGCCGCCCAGCTCGGCGCCCGCACCGGGGCCATCGCCCTCGGCCAGTGGGTGGGCGGGCGGCTGGTGGCGCCGCTGGTGGCCGAGACCCGCCTGGAGCCGCGCGGCATCCTGGTGGCGGTGGGCAGCGAGCCCAACCTCGAGCGGCTGCAGGCGCTCTGCGCCGGCCCGGCGGGGACCCGCCGCGACGGGCCGTTCGTCGTCGCCGGCTTCGGCGAGGTGGGGCGCAAGGTGCGGCAGCTGCTCACCGATGCCGGCGAGCCGGTGTGGGCGGTGGATCGCCACCCGGTGCCGGGGGTCGACCTGGTGGCCAACGTGCTGGCGCCCGAAGTGCTGCAGCGCGAGGAGCTGCGGGGGGCGCGGGCGGTGATCCTGGCGCTGAACAGCGATGAGCTGACCCTGCTCGCCACGGTGGTGATGCAGGACGTGGTGCCGGAGGCGCCGGTGATCGCCCGCGTCAACGAGCACGCGAACATCGAGAAGATCCACCGCGCCGGCGCTGACTTCGCGCTGTCGCTGTCGCAGGTGTCGGGGCAGATGCTCGCCCGCCGCCTGCTCGGCGAGGAGGCGCTGTCGCTCGACCCCCGTCTCAAGGTGGTCAAGCTCAGCGCCGACGGCATCGCCGGCCGCGCCCTCGCCGACCTCGGCCTGCGCGAGCGTACCGGCGCCTCGGTGGTGGCCGTCGAGCGCGCGGGCGCGCTGCTGGTCGACCTCGAGCCCGGGTTTCGCTTCGCCGCCGGCGACGCGCTGTTCCTCTTCGGCAGCGACGCCGACGTACGCAGCGTGCGCGACCTGGGGTAACGGCGCGTCAAGGTTCGGCGGCCCAAAGCCGCGGGGGACGAAGGCGCGCGCAGGGCGGACGGGCTCGGCCGGGCGCCGTGATAACATCTCGCGCACTGCAACCGAGACAGTTTGTGGTGCATCGCGTAGGGCGTCGGTGCCGATGAAGGTCGAGCAGGCCCGCCGGAGCACGGAGGGGGTATGGAACCGCCCGCTGGGCGAGTTGCGCGATGCGCAACTCGTCTTCGTGTTCGCCGGCGGCGAGCTCAGCCGTGACGGCGAAGCGCTTAGCGAGGTCGGCGCCGCCTATCCGCAGGCGCAAGTGATCGGCTGCTCGACCGCCGGTGAGATCTGCGCCAGTCAGGTCACCGACAACACGCTGGTGGCGACCGCGGTGCGCTTCGAGGACACGCGGATCGAGCTCGCCCGCGTCCAGCTCGACGAGCCTACGCGCAGCCGCGAGGCGGGGCATGTTCTCGCCACCTCCCTGCCCGCTGAAGGGCTGGTCCACGTGGTGGTGTTCTCGGAGGGGCTGCAGGTCAACGGCAGCGAGCTGGTGAAGGGCATCACCGCGGCTCTGCCGGCGCGGGTGACCGTCACTGGCGGGCTCGCCGGCGACGGCGATCGCTTCCTCGCCACCTCGG
>DASYUP010000070.1:0-6350 GCA_036001185.1 Thermoanaerobaculia bacterium | reverse complement strand
GAAGGTGATGCGCAGGTGCCCGCCTTCGCGGGTGTACTCGATCTTGGCCTCGTCGAGGAGCTTGGCGAGATCCTCCACCTTGGTGCTCACCGGCTTGTCAGCCTCCTCGGCCGCCGGCGGCGGCGGCGTGGCGACGGGCTTCGGCGGATTGGCGGGATGCCGCGGCGGCGCGGCGGCGGCCGCCGCCGGCACGAGCAACGCGGCGGCGAGCGCGAGGGCGGTCAGGTGGCGCATGGCTTCTCCTCTCGATCGTGGAGGCTCGCGGGCGAGCTCGAGGTGACGGTGGCGACGAAAGTGCGGGCGTGCTCGGGAGGCGTCGTCGGCAGGATGCCGTGGCCGAGGTTGACGATGTGGCCGCCGCCGGCGCCGCAGCGCAGCAGCTCGTGAGTAAGCTCGACGATGCGCTCGGGCGGCGATAGCAGCGCCGCGGGGTCGAGGTTGCCCTGCAGCACGCGGCCCGGCCCGACGATCTCGCGCACGCGGTCGAGCGGCAGGCGCCAATCGACCGACAGCACCTCAACCGGCAGCGCCGCGAGCTCGCCGAGCAGGTGGGCGCCGTTGTTGAGGTAGTAGATCAGCGGCACCTTGCCGTGCAGCGCCTCGGCCACCATCAGCAGCGAGGGCAGCGCCAGCTCGCGGAAGCGCCGGGCGTCGAGCAGGCCGCCCCAGGTGTCGAAGAGCTGGATGACCTGGGCGCCGGCGTCGATCTGCGCCTGCAGGTAACGGACGCTGACGTCGGCGAGCCGCCCGAGCAGGCGGGCGAGGCCACGCGGGTCCTGCCAGCTCCAGCCGAGCAGGTGGCCATGGCTCTTCGACACGCCGCCCTCCACCAGGTAGGCGGCGAGGGTCCACGGCGTGCCGCCGAAGCCGATCAGCGGCACGGCTCGCTCCCCCTGATTGGCCAGCTCGCGGCGCGCCAGCCGCAGCGCCGCGAAGACGTAGGCGAGCTCGCGCTCGACGTCGGGATCGCGCAGGGCGGCGACGTCGGCGGCGCCACGCACCGGGCGGTCGAAGACCGGCCCGTCGCCGGCGGCGAAGCGCAGCCCGCAGCCCATGGCGTCGAGCGGCAGCAGGATGTCGGCGAAGATGATGGCGGCGTCGACGCCCACCAGCCGCAGCGGCTGCAGGGTCACCTCGACGGCCAGCTCCGGGGTGCGGCAGAGGGTGAGGAAGTCCACCCGTTCGCGGACCGCCCGGTACTCCGGCAGGTAGCGACCCGCCTGCCGCATCATCCACACCGGCCGGCGCTCCGTAGGCTCATTCCGGCAGGCGCGCAGGAAGAGGTCGTTCATCGGTGTCGAGCGCAGGATAGCAGTAACATCCGCGCCGATGATCGCCCTCGACGGCCGCTCCCTGACCCTCGCAGAGCTGGGAGCGGTGGCTCGCGGCGGCGCCGCCTGCGCGCTCCTGCCGGCGGCGCGCGAACGGGTGGCGGCGTGCCGCCGCGTCATCACCGCGGCGCTGCAGCGCGGCGACGTCATCTACGGCGTCAACACCGGCTTCGGCGACCTCGCCAACGTGCGGATCGACGACGACAAGCTGTTGCTGCTGCAGGAACGGCTGGTGCTCAGCCATGCCGCCGGCGTCGGCGAGCCGCTGCCCGACGAGGTGGTGCGCGCCATGCTGCTGCTGCGCGCCAACACGCTGGCGCAGGGGCACTCGGGCGTGCGGCCGGAAGTGGTGGAGGCGCTGCTCGCGCTGCTCGCGCACGACCTGCTGCCGGTGGTGCCCAGCCGCGGCTCCGTGGGCGCGAGCGGCGACCTCGCGCCGCTCGCCCACCTGGCGCTGCCGCTGCTCGGCGTCGGCAGGGTGCGCGCCGGCGGCGCGGAGCTGCCGGCGCGCGAGGCGCTCGCCGCCCGCGGCCTCGCACCCCTCGTCCTCGAGGCCAAGGAGGGGCTGGCGCTGATCAACGGCACGCAGGCGATGACGGCGCTGCTGGCGCTCGCCGTGCTCGCCATGCGGCGGCTGGTGCGCGTCGCCGACCTCGTGGGGGCGCTGTCCACCGACGCCTTGCGCGGCACCGACGCCGCCTTCGACGCGCGGCTGCACGCGCTGCGCCCGCACCCCGGCCAGCAAGCGAGCGCCGCCAACCTCTGGCGGCTGTTGCAGGGCTCTGCCATCCGCGACTCGCACCGGCAGGGCGACGTGCGGGTGCAGGACCCGTATAGCGTCAGATGTATGCCGCAGGTGCACGGCGCCTGCCGCGACCTGCTCGCCGACGTCGAGCGCAAGGTGCTGCTGGAGATGAACGCCGTCACCGACAACCCGCTCGTCTTCCCCGACAATGGGGAGGTGATCTCGGGCGGCAACTTCCACGGCGAGCCGATGGCGCTCGCCGCCGACGTGCTGGCGCTCGCCGCCGCCGAGCTGGGCTCGATCGCCGAGCGGCGCATCGAGAAGCTCACCAACCACGCCTTCTCGGGGCTGCCACCTTTCCTGGTCGAAGATGCCGGCCTCAACTCCGGCTTCATGATCGCCCAGGTGACGGCGGCGGCGCTGGTGAGCGAGAGCAAGGGGCTCTGCCACCCGGCGAGCGTCGACAGCATCCCCACCTCCGCCGACAAGGAGGACCACGTGTCGATGGGGATGGGGGCGGCGCTCAAGCTGCAGCCGGTGGTCGCCAACACGCGCCGCATCCTCGCCATCGAGCTGGTGGCGGCGGCGCAGGGGATCGATCTACTGCGGCCCCTCGCCTCCAGCCCGCCGCTCGAGCGCCTGCACGCCGACTTGCGCGCGCGCGTGGCCCCCTGGCTGCACGATCGCGAGATGGCGCCCGACCTGCGTGCGGCGGAGGCCTTCCTCGGTGACGACATCGACCTTCACCTCGACGAGCTGCAATGAGAGGAGACAGCGGCATGCGGATGCGGACCTTCCTGCTGGCGGCGGCCCTCACCCTCGGCTCGGCGGCGGGCGCCGGCGCGGCCGAGCATCGCTTCGGTCTCGGCGAGCTCTACTGGCGATCGATCCACGACCTCGGCGGCTCGGGGCTCAAGAGCAACGGCGTGGCGCCGTATCTCACCTACCAGTACGTGCCGGCGGGGATCTTCAAGCTCGAGCTCGACCTCGAGTACTACCGCAAGGGCTTCGGCGGCTCGACCTCGGCCGCCTACTCGCCGGTGGCCTGGGTGCTCATCGAGTTCGGGCTCTACGGCGGCGTCGGCATCGGCGTGACGTTCTCCGACAGCCTGTCGAGCAACGTCTCGGATCCGTTCTACGCCGCCCGGCTGGGCTACGACTTCCAGCTGGTGCCGCGGCTGCACTTCGACGTCAACGCCAACTACCGCGCCAACACCTTCAAGGACCTCAGGCGCGGGGTGAAGAGCTACGACACCGACAGCATCACCTTCGGGGCGGCGGCGCGGGTGGCTTTCTAGGCCTACTTGCCCCGGAAGGCGACCTCGTCATTGCGAGGAGCGCAGCGACGAAGCGATCTCGACGCCGCGACGTCGAGATCGCTTCGCTTCGCTCGCGATGACGACGGTGCGCGCCGCTTTGTCCGGGGCGAGTACCTAGCTCGCGAAGCGAGCTAGCCCGAGGAGCTCGGCGACGAGGGATCTCGACGCCGCGAAACCCCTCGAGCTACCGCAGCCGATACGCGAGCAGCAGGCGGCCGTTGAGCAGCGCGTCGCGCTCGCTACGGGCGCCGCGCCCGCGCACCACGTCGAGCGGCGCGTAGAAGAGCTCGCCGGCGACGCGGACGCGGTCGCTGGCCGCGGCTGACAGGCCGGCGCTCGCCGACCAGACGGTGCCGTCGGTGTGCAAGAACGTGCGGTCGAGGAGGCCCCGGTAGTGGGCGCTCACCTGAAACTCGGCATGCAGGCGGCTGGCGGCGACGGTGACGTAGGGGGTGAGCCGTGGGTAGCGGCGCAGGGTGGTGCCGGCCTGCAGCTCCACTCCCCACAGCCGGATGCGCATCGTGTCGCGCGAGGGAGATTCGCAGTCGTAGGGGTTGCGCTCGGCGTCGTGGCCGGCGGCGACGGCGGCGCGCGGGCAGGTGAGGTCGCCGGTGAGGGTGCCGCGCTCGGCGAGCAGCCGCGCGCCGACGGTGGCGCGCTCGCCCTGCCAGAGCGGTCGGCCGAGGGCGAGCGACAGCAGGTCGGGCTTGACGCCGTCGACCTCGGCGGGAGGCATCCAGCCGAGCGTGGCGGTGACACTCCCGGGGAGCCCGATGGCCAGCCGCGGCCGGCCGACCACCGACGTGCGGTTGAGATCCTCGGGCTTGGTGCCGAGGAAGCCGACGGTGCGTTGGCGCGCCGACAGCGTCGGCACCCACCCGCCCTCGAACGAGAGCTCGACCGCACCGGGCGCCGGCGATGGCGAGGGGCCGAGGGCGCTGGGGTAGGTGACGGCGGCGAACCAGGCCATCGCCCAGGCCTCCGGCCGGTCGAAGGCGAGGTCCTCGCGGTCGCGGATGACGAAACCCTGGGCGAGCGCCGGCGCAGCGCCGGCGACGAGGAGGACGACAAGAGACAGAAGCGGTGAAGCGGGGCCTCGGGCTCGCATGGAGAAGTGGGTGCCGCTGTCCCTGGAGGCGGTTCAACGGCGGCCCCCCAGGGATGTCGGCGCTGAGCCCCCTCGAGCCTGAACCCGTTCTCTCTGAACCCCCGCGCGGCGCCGGGGTACATACTGTATCGACGGACGGCGCACCGGGTGGTGTGCCCGACGCCAACCGATGGACGATCGCGACGTCCTGTTGCTCGAGCAGGTGGCGGCCAAGGATAGGTCCGCCTTTCAGGAGCTCTACCACCGCTACTACCAGCGGCTGTTCGGTTTCATCTTCAAGATGACGCGGCGGCCCGAGGTGGTGGAGGAAGCCCTGAACGACACGCTGATGGCGGTGTGGCAGGGCGCCCGCTCGTTCGACGGCCGCTCGCGGGTGTCGACATGGATCCTGGGCATCGCTCACCGCCAGGCGCTCAAGGCGCTGTCGCGGGTGAAGCGGGCCGAGCGCGATCCGGGGGTGGATCCCGAGGAGGGACCGGAAGGGCCGGAGAGCCTGGCGGCACGGCGGGAGCTGGCAAGCACGCTGGGACGGGCGCTGGCGCAGCTGCCGCCCGAGCAGCGGGCGGTCGTCGAGCTGACCTACTACCACGGCTGCTCGTACCCGGAGATCTCCACCATCATCGGTTGCCCAGTCAACACCGTGAAGACGCGCATGTTCCACGCCCGCCGACGGTTGCGCGGTCTGCTGACCGCCGCCGGCCTCGACGAGTCGGGACGATGAGGAAAGGAGGCGAGCGGTGAACGACCGTGCCGGCGGGCTGACGCACCAGGAGGCGTGGGAGCTGCTCCCCTGGCTGGTCAACGCGACTCTGGAGCCCGCCGAGCGGGCCGCGGTCGAGGCCCACGTGGTTGCGTGCCGCGAGTGCCGCGACGAGGCCGAGCGCTGCCGCTCGGTCGCGCAGCTGGTCGGCAAGGCCATCGTGGCCCCCTCGCCACACCCGGCACAGCTCAGCCGTTTGCTGCGCCGTATCGACGAGGTCGAGGGAGCGCGCGCCCACCGCGGCGTGGTGGCGCTGCTCGGCCGCACGCCGATGACCGTGCGCTGGGCGCTGGTGGCGCAGGCGGCGGCCCTCTTCCTGCTGGTGTCGGTGGTCTTCTGGCCGGCGCGGCCGCGCCAGGCCTCCGGTGCGTCGCCGGCGATCCAGGCGACCCAGCCGAGCCAGTCGAGCCAGCCGACCTACCGCACGCTCGGTGATCCTCCGCCGGTCGCCGCGGCGGCGCATCGGGTCCGGGTGGTCTTCAGGCCCACCGCCACCGAGGCGGAGATCCGACGCCTGCTGCTCGAGGTGCGCAGCGAGCTGGTCGGCGGTCCCTCGGCGCTGGGCGCCTACACCATCGCCGTGCCGGCGACGGGCAGCGGCGCGGAGGCCTTGGCGCTCGTGCTCGAGCACCTGCGGGCCGATCCGCGCGTGCGCTTCGCCGAGCCGGTCGCCGGCGGTGGAGCCGACGGTTGAGCGGCCGCCAAGCCGGCGTCCTCCTGCTGGCAGTGCTCCTAGCCGGCTGCGCCAGCGCGCCGCCGGGCGCCGGCGGTGGCGCGGTCGGCGAGGCCGGCGCGGCGGCCACGCCCGCCTCCGCGAGCCAGCTGCTGGTGCTCATGGACCCGGCGCCAGCGCGCATCTGGCAGGGATACAGCGCCGAGATCGCCGGCGAGTACCGCCTGGAACAGCTCGCCGCCTGGACGGTCGGCTCGCTCGACAACACTCCCTGCGTCATCTACCAGGCGTTGCCCGGCCGCGACATCCGCCAGCTGGTGCACCGGCTGGCCGCCGATCCCCGGGTATCGGTGGCGCAGCCGGTGCAGCGCTTCCGCTTGCTCGGAGAGGAACAACCGAAGGGCGCCTACAACG
>DASYUP010000069.1:0-7185 GCA_036001185.1 Thermoanaerobaculia bacterium | reverse complement strand
GCGTCGACGCCGGTGCCGAGGTTGAGGTTGGTGTAGCCGGGGAGCCTGCCGCTGAAGCTGCCGCCGTCCTTGCTCAGGCATTCCATCGCATAGTCACCGCCGATGACGAGACGGGCCTGGGTGGCGTCGTCAAAGACGGTCAGCGCCCGCACCGAGCCGGAAAGGAGCGATCCGTCGAACCGATTGGCGAGCAGACCGCAGCCTGTTCCGTTGCCGCGACCCCAAGCCGAACCATCCCACGCGGCGAACGCGAAGTGGGACGTATTGGTGCCGGTGTTAGAGAAGGCGCCGCCGACGTTGAGATAGCCGCCGAAGCTCTGTAGCGCGAGGACGGCGCCATCAACACCGTCAGGCGCCGCACCGACGGCCGACCACGCGCTGCCGTTCCAGCGCGCGATGTTGCGCGCCGGAACTCCTCCCGCGTTGGTGAACCCTCCACCGGCGTACAGGGAGCCCTGGAAGCCCTCGATCGCGATGACGCCGCCCGGGCCGCCGATGGCGAACCAGAACGCCCCGTTCCAGCGGTAGACACCGTTGCCGGCGGCGTAGAGGCGCGGCCCGCCACCAACGTCGATCCAGTCGACGTCGCGGATGAGAACGCCGAGCGGCGAGCCCATGAGCGTCCAGCCGCTGCCGTTCCACTCGGCAATCTGCCCATTGGCCTCGGCGATACCGTAGACGTGCGCCGTGGTGCCGTCGAAGCTCTGCACGACCTTCGAGCCGCCGGTGAGACCGGCGGTGACCGCGGTGACGCTGGTGCCGTCCCAGCGACCGATGCCGCCGTTGATGGCGACGCCGCCCACTGACGTCGGACCGCCGAAGAGGATCGAGGGAGTCGCACCTGTGCCGAACGCCACGGAGCTGACGGCACCCACCGTGTCGACGGTCACCGGGAAGGGCACCCACGCGTTGCTCTCCCACTTGGAGAAGGGTGCTGGCCGCACGAGAACCGGCTGTGCCTCGAACCCACTCAGAATGCTGAGCTGACCGCCAGCGGCAAGCGGCGCCGACCAGCTCGTGCCGTTCCAGCGGCGCAGCTGATCGTCGGGGCCTGCACCCGGCATACCGACAAAGGGGCCGGAGGCGTAGAGAAAGCTGCCAGATGCGTCAGAGAATCCGGCCAGCGAGTAGAAGAACCAATCAGTGGGCAGAATCTGAACCCACGAGCTGCCAACCCGTTTCTGTACGCCGAGGCCACTTGCAGTGGAGTAGATTGCCGGCGTGCCGCCGATCGTCGCCGAGACGAGGTCGTTGAGCAGCACCACTGTAGGGTCATTGATGGTCCAACCGATCGACTGCCAAGTACCGCTTGCGAGCTTCCAGATCCCCGGACCGCGACGCTCCCAGAGGTAGAGCCCGTCACCCGACGCATCTCGGAGCACGGAGAGGTCGAAAGTCATGTTGAAGCCGGAGAAGCTCTGGCCGCCCGCCACCTGCGACCAGGCGCTACCCGTCCACTTGGCGACGTGATTGGCGGCGATCGAGACGTCGGTGTTCGACCAGTCCTTGCGCGTCTGGACGCGGGTGAAGTTGCCCCCCACGTAGAGGGCGTTGCCGGTCCCGTCGTTGAACACGGCGAGCCCGGTGACCGCGCCATTGACGCCGCGGCCGACCTCTTGCCACTCGCGACCGTCCCACTTGGCGAGGCTGCTCGCCGCTTGGCCATCGGCGAATGCGAAGTAGCCGCCGGCATAGAGGGCGGGGCCATTGCCATCGTCGAACACCGCGAAGGCGTTGATGATCGGCTGCGTGGAGTGCCGGAAACCGCTGCCGACCGGCTCCCAGCCCCGGGTGCCCCAGCGCGCGACCCGCGGCAGCGTGCCGGTCGAGCCATAGTTGAAGTCGCCGCCCGCGAAGACGTGCGGGCCGCTGCCTTCGTCGTAGACCGCGAAGCGCTCGATGTCGAGCACCTCACCAGCCTGCGTGCCGCCGCCAACGTCGGGCCCGCCGGCCACAAACGGCAGCGGACTGAAGAAGCTGTCGCACTGAGGGCGAAGGACGAACTGTCCGACGTCGGTGATGCCGTCGGCCACTGGCACGATCCCGCCTCGGAAGCCGATGTAGGTCGTCACCTGCGGACGGGCGTTGCCGAAGAGGTCGAACGTGGATCCGGCATCCGAAGCGACTCCAGCGATCTGGAAGGTGCCGTCGGCCGCGGCAGTGGTCGTGGCGCCGGTCCTACCACCGACCCAGATCAACGCTCCGCTGGCAGCGCCTCCCCCCTCGAGCACCGCCACACCGCGGACGGTCGTGGTGGTGGCAGCCGGCGTGGCGATCGTCAAGTGGCGCACCGCCGGCGACGAGAGGTTGCCCGAGAAGTCGCGCACCGTGGCCGACAGCGTGATGGCGCCGTTGGCGATGTTGCCGCTCGGCACGCAGGTCGCCGACGAGGCTCCCGTCTGGCACTCCACCGTGAGCGGCGAGCCGTTGAGTTGTAGGGTCAGCGTGCTGGGGTCCACTCCCGAGCCGACGTCGCTGTAGCCGAGCTGCAGGACGGGGCGCGGGGTGGTCACGGTGGCGCCCTCGGTCGGCGCCGTGAAGGCGATCGTCGGCGGCGTCGTCTCGCTGATAGTGAACTGCACCGTCTGGTCGAGCGAAACGTTGCCGGTCTGGTCGGAGACGCGAGCGACGAGGGTCACCGAGCCGGCAGGCAGCGCCGACGTCGGCGTGCAATCGACGGCATCGGCCGCCCACGTGCAGGCGACCGGCACGGCGACGTTGTTGCGCAGCACCTGCAGGGAAGCGGTGTTGAGGCCCGCGGCGCCGAAGTCGAAGGCACCCAATCGCAGCGTTGGCGTGGTGGTCGAGATCGTGCTGGCGTTCGCCGGCAGCACCCACTGCAGGAAGGGCTTCTGGGCGTCGGTGCAGGTCGCCGGCCGCAGGATCTTCGCCAGGTGGCTCGCGGCGACTCCGTTGGCAGTGGTGAAGACGCCCCCCACGTAGAGACCCGTCGCCGAGCCCACGGTGCCGGTGCCCATCGCCAGCGCGTTGCCGTTGAGCCCGGTGCCGACCGGCTCCCACTTGATCCCCGTGAATCGCGCCAGGCGATTGAAGGTGGTCGAGCCCACGGTAGTGAACGACCCCGCGGCGTAGAGCCGCGTCCCGGCGCCGTCGTCGATCTGCCCGAGGGCGTTGACCTGCACGTTGAGGCCGCCCCCGAGAGCGCTCCACGCGGTGCCGTTCCAGCGCGCGACGTGGTTGGCCGTCACCGTGCCGGCGGTGGTGAAGCGGCCGCCGACGTTCAGCACCGGCGCGCCGGCGGCGGTCCCTGGCAGCAGCGCGTCGACCTCGATGGTGGTGCCGCCGGTGACGCCGGCGCCGAGGGCGCTCCAGGCCGTGCCGTTCCACTTGGCGATGCGCGAGGCGGAGACCGAGCCGCCCACCTGGGTGAACGTGCCGCCGACGTAGAGCGCGGCGCCGCTGCCGGGGTTGTACGAGGCGAGCGCGCGCACCGTGTTGTTGGCGCCGCTGCCCAGCGCCGCCCAGGCAGTGCCGGTCCAGCGGGCGATGCGGTTGACGGTCGTGCTGCCGGAAGTGGTGAAGCTGCCGCCGGCGTAGAGGTTGGCGTTGTGCACGCCGAGGGCGAGCACCTGGCTGGCGAAGCCCGAGCCCACCTGCACCCAGGCGGTGCCGTTCCACTTGGCGACGTTGTTGATGGTGGTGCTGCCGGAGCGGTTGAACTGGCCGCCGGCGTAGAGCTTGGGGCCCGTGCCGTCGTCGAACACCGTCAGCGCGTCGACGGAGGCGGCCAGCGTCGTGTGGGTGAAGCCGGAGCCGAGGGCCGACCATGTGGTGCCGTTCCATTTGGCGACGCGGTTGACGGTCGTGCCCCCGGCGGTGGTGAAGGTGCCGCCCACGTAGAGGGCGGGGCCGCTGCCGTCGTTGAAGACCATCGCCCGCACGTCGCCGTTGAGGGCGTTGGCCGGGAACAGACCGTTCTGGTAGGCGACGCCACAGTCGAAGGCGGCGGGGAGATCGCCGACGTCGAAGGTCTGGCCGGCTGCGGGCGAAGTGTTGAGGGTAGCGACCAGCCGGCCGGCCGTCACCTGCTTGCGGGCGAAGACGGTGAGCGTGCGGCCGCTGGTGTGCGGGAAGGCGGGAGTCGTGAACGTGCCGTCGGCGGCCGTCGTGGCGGGCGCGATGTCGGCGCCGTAGACGGTGACGTCGCCGGCGGCGACGGGATCGCCGGAGCCCGCGGGCGCGCCGCTGGCGTAGGTCTCCCCCACGGCGAGGCGGCCGCGGATGGCGATCTCGGTCGGCAGCACCTTGGTGCCGGGAACGGGGCGCCCAGCCTTGGACGGAATCGCCGCCGGCCGTGGAGGCTCGGGCCGCCCCGGGGCGCGGCTCACAGCGAGGTCGCGGATCACCTCGCCACGCCCGAGCGTCGCCGTCCAGACATGGCGTCCCGTCTCGTCGTCGACGCGAACGACACGATTGCCGGCGGCGATCAGCGCCGCGAAGTCGCGCGGATCGGCGGCGAGAGTGCGCGGCTGCTCGCTGTCGCGCAGCGCCGTGGTGGCCTGCTCGACGACGCCGGGGTCGCCCAGCGAGCGCAGCGTCACCGTGTGCTGGGCGGTCGCCGCCCACACCCGGCCGAAGCGGCCGCAGGCGAGCCGCTGCACGCCCGGCAGCGGTGTCGTCGCCACCTCCGAGCCGTCGCGGTCCAGCCAGTGGATGGCCTCGGCGTCGGCGACCACCAGCCGCTCGGCGAGCTCGTCGTAGCAGGCGGCGGTGGGGTCAGCGCCGAGCGCGGGGATGGCGACCGACTCGGCCGGCCCAGCGAGCGCCGAGCGCGCGAGGACCGAAGCGCCACCCGCACCGAAGAGCCACAGCCGCTCGTCGTCGTAGGCAAACGCGGATGCGCGATCGCCGAAGCGGTCGATCGACTCGACGCGTCCCGCCGCGCCGTAGCGCACGATGCCCCGCTCGGCGACGACGACGGTAGCGCCCCCCTCCGACGTAGGGAGCGCCCCGAGCAGCGCGCCAACGCCGGCATCGGGTAGCTCGAGGATAAGGGGACCGCCGTCGTCGACGCCTGCCCGCGCCCCGCCGGTCACCAGCAGCGGCAGCCCGTCCTCGCCGCGCTGCAGCAGGCGATCTTCCGCGCGCGCCGGCTGCGCGCGCAGCACCACGCCGGTCTCGAAGTCCAGCTCCAGCAGGCGCGCCGAGGTGAGGACCCAGATGCTCCCGTCGGAGACCATGGGCCGAGGCGCCGCGACCGGAGGCTCGACCGGAGGCTCGACGGCCCACAGCGAGCACGCGAGGAGGACCAGGAAGCTGCCGACGAGGCGAAAGGAACGCGGCACTTGAAGCACCCCTCTCCGTGCAAGTCCCGGCTGGGGCCGGAGTCCAACCCGACTGAGTTGAACCCGACGAGGGTTCATCCCAACAAGACGCTTGGAACGCGACGGATCCCACCACGAGGCCGCGCGGGCGTCAATGCCGCCGCGCAGGTCCGAAACTCGTTCAGCGAAACGCCCGGCAGCGAGGGGGAGGCGGTTAGCCGAGGCACGACGGGGCGGACGCTGTCCGCGTTTCTATTGGAGTAGACGCAGACGGCGCGGGAAACCTGTCAGCGCAGCGCCTGCCGCTGGCGACCCGCTGTCCCGTCGGACGCGTTTCCTTCGTCATTCATGGTGTCGGGGCGCCCCGCTGCGGGCCAGCCCACCTCACCGCCGCCGACGAACCTGGAGAACGCCATGCCGCGCACCCTCTCTCTGCTCGCGCTGATCGCCTTGCTCGCTCCCGGCGCCGCACAGGCGGCCGGCACCAACGGGCTCCAAAACCCCGACTTCGACGCGGACCTCAGCCATTGGTCGTTCGACGTGACCACGGGTACCGGGACCTTTGCGGGTCCAGGTCAGGCTCAGGATGCCAATGGCTGCCCCAACTCCGGCTCGGTGAGCATCGCCGGCGTCAGCGTGGGCGCTTCCTTCGTGGCGGCCGTCATCCAATGCGTGCCCAACCCAGGGGGATTGCTGACCGCCAAGTTCCGCGCCAAGGTGGTCAGCGGCACCAACGTGAGGGGAAACTTCCTCTTCAACGACTGCTCGACGCTCTTGAGCCATGGCGGTGGCTCGGACGTGCCCCTTGCCTCCACCGGGTGGACCGATGTCGTCCATGAGGGATTCACCGGGGGGGGCTCCACCTCGGAACAGGTGAGTTTCGTCGCGGTCTCGAGCAGCGGTCCGTTCACTGTCCTCATCGACCGCGCCTTCGTCGGCCGCTTCAAAGAGCTCTTCGCCGACGGCTTCGAGATCGGCTCGACCTGCCGATGGAACCCGTAGACGCATCGGGCGCACCACGGTGCTGGCGGACGCTTGAAAAGGGTGTGGGCGCCCACCCGCCTCACCCCGCCTCGGCCGCCGGATACGACCCCAGCACCCGCAGCTCCGCCGTGAGCGGTCGCACCTCGGCGAGGGCGGCTCGCACCGGATCGCGCTCGACGTGGCCGTCGAGGTCGAGGTAGAAGCGGTACTGGAAGGGGCGGTTGGGCACCGGCCGCGACTCCAGCTTCGCGAGGTTGACGCCGCGGCGGGCGAAGACGCCGAGCACCTCGGCGAGGGCGCCGGGGGTGTGCGGCACGCTGAGCAGCAGCGAGGTCTTCGCCGGCACGTCGGGGGCGAAGCGCACGGGCTCGCGCGCCAGCTCGACGAAGCGCGTGTAGTTGCCGGCCTGCGACTGGATGCCATGCCGCAGCACCTCCAGCCCGTAGACGCGCGCCGCCGACTCGCCGGCTATGGCGGCGACGGTGGGGTCGTTGCGCTCGCGCACCTTGCGCGCCGCGCCGGCGGTGTCGAACTCCTGCTGCGAACGGATCCACGGCACGCTGCGCAGGAAGTCCTGGCACTGCAGCAGACCCTGGGGGTGGGAGAGCACGAGGCGCAGCTCCTCGACGGTCGCTCCGGGCAGGCCGAGCAGGCAGTGCTCGATGCGCGACACGGCCTCGGCGGTGATGGTGAGGCCGCCGTCGGCGAGCAGGTCGTAGGTCTCGTTGATGCTGCCGGCGGTGGTGTTCTCGATCGGCAGCAGGGCGCGGTCGCTGGTGCCGTCGCGCACGGCGGCCGCCGCCTCGCGGAAGGTCTCGAAGCCCTCGAGCAGCACGCCCTCGGAGAGGCCGGCGTAGCGGCGCTGGGCGGTGAGGTGGCTGTAGGAGCCCTCGACGCCCTGGTAGGCGACCCGCAG
>DASYUP010000068.1:0-7429 GCA_036001185.1 Thermoanaerobaculia bacterium | reverse complement strand
TTGGCGCGGCCGGCGGCCTCCACCACCTCGAGCACGACGCCGGCGTCGCGGGCGCGAGTGGCCACGGCGCTCACGTCCTTGGGGAAGCAGGAGCCGCCGTAGCCGGGCCCGGGGTGGAGGAACTGCGGGCCGATGCGGGCGTCGAGCCCCATGCCGCGCGCCACCTGGATGACGTCGGCACCCAGCCGCTCGCACAGCGCCGCCACCTCGTTGATGAAGGTGATCTTGGTGGCGAGGAAGGCGTTGGAGGCGTATTTGATGAGCTCGGAGGTCTCGACGTTGGTGACGACGAAAGGGACCTCGAGGGTCTCGAGCGGCGAGTAGACCTCCTTCATGATCGCCACCGCGCGGGCGTCACGGGCGCCCACCACCACGCGGTCGGGGTTCATGAAGTCCTCGATCGCCGATCCCTCGCGCAGAAACTCGGGGTTACTGACCACCGAGAAGGGCACGCGGCCGCCGGTGCGCTCGCGCAGGATCTTCTCGATCAGCGCGCCGGTGCCGATGGGCACCGTCGACTTGGTGACCACCACCTTGTAGCCGTTCATGTGGTCGGCGATCGCCTCGGCCACCTGCACGACGTAGGAGAGGTCGGCCGAGCCGTCCTCCTTGGGCGGCGTGCCGACGGCGATGAATACCGCGAGGGCGCGCTGCACGGCGCTCGGCAGGTCGGTGGTGAACTGCAGCCGCCCGGCCTCTTTGTTCCGCGCCACCAGCGCCTCGAGGCCGGGCTCGTAGATCGGCATCTGGCCGCGCTGCAGCATGTCGATCTTCTCGGCGACCTTGTCGACGCAGGTCACCTCCATCCCGAAGTCGGCCAGGCAGGCCCCGGTGACGAGCCCGACGTAGCCGGTGCCGACGACACAGATTTGCATGCGAGGAGTCCCTTAGATCGAGATCGCCCGAACTGGGTGGGGGCGCCCCCTGCCCCTAGAGGGGCAGGGGGTCGGGGGGATAGGGGTGGAATGCATCCCCAGGCAGGGGGTCAGGGGGTAAGGGGTGGGATGCATCAATTGGCGCGCACCCGAACGGTGCGCCCGACGTAGTCGAGCATCTGGCGCAGCTGATCGTAGTCGGGGTGGCGCATGCGCATCCAGGCGTTGGCCATGTAGCCGGCCTCGACCGGCTGGGTGGGCGACCCGGTGGCGGGGAAGTGGGCGTCGAGGATCCACTCGCCGAGCTCGTGCTGCACCTTGTCGAGCCCCTCGTAGCCGGCGATGCGGCCGTCGCGATCGGGGCGCAGGTTGATCATGCCGGCGGCATAGCGGCGGCTGAGACGCTGCGAGGGCTGGCCGTGGACGATCGTGTTGCCCCACTCGCGGTAGATGTCGAAGTCGTTGGCAGCGGCGTAGAGGTCCCACACCCC
Source organism: Thermoanaerobaculia bacterium (assembly GCA_036001185.1). GTDB lineage: Bacteria > Acidobacteriota > Thermoanaerobaculia > Multivoradales > JAIOJS01 > DASYQD01. The sequence continues at coordinate 6,063 of DASYUP010000068.1, read as the reverse complement.
GACGCCCGGCGGGCGGCAGCCGATCTCCGAGAACTTGAGCCCCTTGGGGCCGTAGAACCACTCCATGTGGGTGGCCGAGGTGCCGATGCCGAGCGCCTGCAGCACGCGCGAGCCCATGGTCGCCAGGTCGCCGTAACTCTCGGCGTCGACGCGGTTGGTGGTCACCAGGTAGGGGGAGATCCAGCGCGTGCGCATCGCCTCGAGCACGTTGGGGTAGTAGTGCGAGATGAACTGGTGGACGATCTGGCCGCCCACCGCCAGGGTGTCGAAGAACCCCTCGTGCCCCTCGATGTACTCCTCGATGGCGACCGGCGCGCCGTGCTCGAGGCCGCTCTCGCGGATCACCGCCTGCAGCTGCCCCTCGTCACCCACCCGCCAGGTGCCGGCGGCGCCGGCGGCGCTGCGCGGCTTGACGATGAGCGGGAAGCCGACCCGGCGGGCGAAGCTCCAGGCCTCGTCGGCGTTGCTGGCGCCGGTGGACTGGGCGGTGGGGATCCCCGCCTCGCGCAGGGCCTCCTTCATCGCCGGCTTGTCGCGGCAGAGCCAGGCCGTCTTCACCGAGGTGCCAGGGATGCTGCACGCCTCGCGCACCTTGGCCGCCGTCATGATGTGGGCCTCGACGGTGGCCTCCAGCCGGTCCACCCAGCCGCGCCCCTGGATGCGGCGGACGGCATCGTAGAGACGGCCCTCGTCGCAGACGTTGGGCACCTGCTCGTAGCCGGACAGCCACTGATGCAGGTCGGAGCCGAGGGCCTCGACGGGCGCCTCGCCGATTCCCGTGACGTGGGCGCCGGCCTCCACCAGCCCGCGTACGAACTGGCGCTGATTGGCAGGGAAGCGCGGCTCTACGAAGAGGACGTGCATGACGTAAGCTTCGCGGGCTCGCGCCGGGCGAGGGAAGCCCTCACCGAGGCCGCTGCCCTGCGATGGACGCCAACTCTAACAGACGGATAACCCTGCTCGGCCCGCAGCGGCTCGCGCCCACCCTCGCCAGCGCGGTGCGCGGCAGCGGCGTCGCCGGCGAGGTGGCGGTGGTCACCGCCGGCTGGCAGGAGCGCGAAGAGGAGCTCGACGAGCTGCGCGAGCACCTCGGCGGGGCGGTGGTGAACCTGCGCCTCTACGCCCGCGCCGAGGAGGTCTTCCGCAAGGACCGCGCGCTCGCCCGCGCCCTGCGCCAGCGCCAGGAGCGGCTGCAGCGAATGCAGGAGCTCTACCGCCTGCGCCTTTCCCACGCCATGGAGGCGGCACGCCAGCTGCTCACCCGCCGCGGCGACCCCGAGCTGCTGACCCCCGAGCGCGAGGCCGCGGTGGCCGCCATCCGTGAGCTCGACCGCGCCCACCTCGAACGCGTGCGGGCGGTGCACCGGGACTTCGACGCATCGCTGAAGCCGCTCGGCCGGCCAACTCTCGCCCGCCAGCGCGATGAAATCGCCTCCCTGCTCGCCGGCTGCGCCGCCTTCGCCGTCGCCGGTGGCCACGTCGCCCTGCTGCTCAATCGCCTGCGCCTGTTCGGCATCGCCGAGCTGGTGGGCGACAAGCCGGTCTTCGCCTGGTCGGGCGGGGCGATGGTGCTCGGCGAGCGGCTGGTGCTCTTCCACGACGACCCGCCGCAGGGCCCCGGCAATGCCGAGGTGCTGGAGTCCGGGCTCGGCCTCTTCACCGGCATGCTGCCGCTGCCCCACGGGCGGCGGCGCCTCAAGCTCGACGATCCTCTGCGAGTGGGCCTCTTCGCTCGCCGCTTCGGCGACCTCGCCTGCGTGGCGATGGACGACGGCGCCATCCTGCGCTGGGAGGGTGGACGATGGACCCCCACCGGCGGCGACGGCTCGCGACAATTGCTCCCCGACGGCACGGTCTCCGAGCTCGCCGCCTGATGAGCCTCGCCATCCAGCAGCTGCTCCTGGCCTCGCCACCGGGCGAGGAAGCGATCCGGCAGTTCCTCGCCGCCCACCGCTTCCCGCTCGTCGAGGGCACCTCGACCACCTTCGTCTACAAGGGTGGCGGCGACAAGGTGCGGCTGCGCCACTTCATCTACGGCCTGCCCTCGTCGCGGCCGATGAAGCGAGTCGACGGCACCGACCTCTGGTACGTGATCGAGGAGCTGCCCCCCGGCTCGCGCATCGAATACAAGCTGGAGATCGTTCACGGCAAGGACCGGCAATGGATCCTCGATCCCCTCAACCCCTTCACCGCTCGCGACCCCTTCGGCGCCAACTCGGTCTGCCAGGCCGCCGGCTACGAGACCCCGGAGTGGGCGCTGGAGGACGCCGAGGCCCGCCCCGGGCGCCTGGAGTCGGTGGAGGTGCCGACGCGCGCCTTCGGCGGCAAACGCGAGGTAGTGCTCTACCTGCCGGCACGCATGCGGCCGAGCCGGCAGCTGCCGCTGCTGGTGGCGCACGACGGGCTCGACTACGTGCGCTACGCCAGCCTCAAGACGGTGCTCGACAACCTCGTCCACCGCCTGGAGATCCCGCAGCTGCTGGTGGCGCTCACCCAGTCGCCCGACCGCCTGCGCGAATACGCCGGCGACCGCATCCACGCCCGCTTCTTGACCGAGGACCTCGTTCCCTGGCTGGAGAAGCGCTTCCCCTTGCAGGGCAACCCGGCGGGGCGCTGTCTCATGGGGGCGAGCTTCGGCGGCGTCGCCTCGCTGGCCACCGCCTGGTACCACCCGGGGTTCTACGGCCGCCTGCTGCTGCAGTCGGGGTCGTTCGCCTTCACCGACATCGGCGAGAGCGAGCGCGGCCCGGCTTTCAAGCCGGTGGTGGGCTTCGTCAACGGCTTCCGCGCCGCGCCGGGCAAGCCGGTGGAGAAGATCTTCCTCTCCTGCGGCGTCTACGAGTCGCTGATCTACGAGAACCGCTCCCTGGTGCCGCTGCTGCAGACGACCGGCATGGAGGTGCGCTTCGTCGAGGCGCGCGACGGTCACAACTGGGAGAACTGGCGCGACCGCCTGCGCGAGGGGCTGTCGTGGCTCTTCCCCGGGCCGTTGTGGATGGTCTACGAGTAGGCGGGGCGGGCGATGAACCGCGACCTCCTTTTTCCGCTTCCCGACCGCGACTTCGACGTCACCGAGGTGACGGTGCCCTGGAAGCTGCTCGGCGAAGCCGGCTATCGCGTGCGCTTCGCCACCGAAGAGGGGGCCACCCCGGCGACGGATCCGCTGCTGCTCTCCGGCGTCCTCTTCGGCCGCCTCGGCGCGCACCCGGAACCCGTCGGTTTCTACCGCCAGCTCGAGGGTGACCCGGCGTTCCGCCAACCGCTGCGCTGGCGCGACCTCGATCCCGCCGACTGGGCCGGGCTGTTCCTCGCCGGCGGTCACGCGCCGGGGATGCGTCAGTACCTCGGCAGCCGCGAGCTGCAGGCCTGGCTCGCCGCCTTCTGGCGGCTGGGCCGGCCGGTGGCCGCCATCTGCCACGGCGTGCTGCCACTCGCCCGCAGCGTCGAGCCGGCGAGCGGGCGCTCGCTGCTGCACGGCAGCCGCACCACCTGTCTCACCAAGGCGATGGAGCGCGCCGCCTACTGGCTGACCGCCTGGAAGCTCGGGCGCTACTACCGCACCTATCCCGCTTACGTCGAAGACGAGGTGCGACGGGCGCTCGCCGACCCTCGCCACCTGCTGCGCGGGCCGCGCACCCTCGTCCGCCGCGGCACGCGCGATGACGATCGCCCGGCCTTCGTGGTCGAGGATGGGCGCTACCTGTCGGCTCGCTGGCCCGGCGACGCGTACCTGCTGGCCAAGCGCTTCGTCGCCCGGCTCGACGCGGCGGCCGCCGGCGACTGACGCCTCAGTCGGCGACGCTGGCGATCAGCTCGCGCAGCTGCTGGGGGTCGATCGGCTTGGTCAGGTGGACGTCGAAGCCTGCCTCGGCGGAGCGCCGCCGATCTTCGTCCTGGCCGTAGCCGGTCATCGCCACCAGCAGGCGCACGGGAGAGTCGGCGAGCGCGCGCAGCTCGCGGGCGACGTCGTAGCCGTTCCTGCCGGGCAGGCCGATGTCGAGCAGCACCACCTCCGGGCGCTGGTCGCGTACGGCGTCGAGCACCATGGTGCCGTCGTGGATGGCCCGCACGTCGTGTCCCCACAGCGTCAGCATGGCGGCCGCCGACTCCGCGGCGTCGACGTTGTCGTCGACCACCAGTACCCGGCGGCGGCGTTCGGGGATGGCCTCGTCGCGGGAGGGACTGCGGTCCTCGCGGCTCGCCAGATGATGGATCGGCAGCGTGACGGTGAACGTGCTGCCGCGGCCGGGCCCGTCGCTCGCCGCGGCGACCGTACCGCCGTGCATCTCGACGAGGCGCTTGACGAGGGTGAGGCCGATGCCCAGCCCGCCCTGAGCGCGCTCCAGCGACCGGCTTCCCTGGACGAAGAAGTCGAAGACGCGCGGCAGCAGCTCGGGGGCGATGCCGATGCCGTTGTCGCGCACCTGCAGGGTCAGCTCCCCGTTGCCGGCCTCCGCCCGCAGCTCGATCTGCCCGGCGCGAGTGGTGTACTTGGCGGCATTGACCAACAGGTTGCCCACCACCTGGGCGAGGCGGATGAGGTCGCCCTCCAGCTCGACGTGGGCGGCGGGCAGCGATACCAGCAGCTCGTGGCGATTTGCGTCTACCGCCGGTTGGGCGATCTCCAGGGCGCGGCCGATCACCGCCTCGAGCTCGACGCGCTCGCGACGCAGGTCGATCTTGCCCTGCATGATGCGCGAGACGTCGAGCAGGTCGTCGACCAGCCGCACCAGGTGCTGCACCTGGCGCTCGATCGTCCCGCGTGCCTGGTCGCGGGTGGTCTCGCCGACGCCGTGCAGCTTGAGGATCTCGAGCGCGTTGCGGATCGGCGCCAGCGGATTGCGCAGCTCGTGACCGAGCATGGCTAGGAACTCGTTCTTGTGGCGGTCGCTGGCGTCGAGCGCGGCGACCCGCTCGCGCAGCTGGCGGGTCAGGCGCTCGCGCTCGTCCTGCAGCCGGCGCCGCTGCTCGACCTCGGCGCGCAGGGCGGCGTTGGCTGCGGCGAGCTCGCGGGTGCGTTCCTCGACCCGTCGCTCGAGGTCGGCGGCGGCGCGCTGCAGCTCTATCTCGGCCTGCCGCCGCTCGGTGAGGTCGCGCGTCACTTTGGAGTAGCCGCGCAGCTCTCCCTGCGGGTCATGGAGAGCGGTGATGACGACGTTGGCCCAGAAGCGGCTGCCGTCGCTGCGCAGGCGCCAACCCTCGTCTTCGAAGCGACCGACGCGCCGCGCCTCCTGCAGCTCGTATTGCGGCCAGCCGCGATCGATCGCCTCCTGGGGGTAGAAGCGCGAGAAGTGCTGGCCGACGATCTCGTCGGCGCGGTAACCCTTGAGCCGCTTGGCCCCGGTGTTCCAGGTGACCACCCGCCCCTCGGGGTCGAGCATGAAGATGGCGTAGTCGCGGACGCCGTCGACCATCAGCCGGAAGCACTCCTCGCTCTCGCGCAGTGCCTCGTCGGCTCGCCGTCGCTCCGTCAGGTCGCGGGTGATCTTCAGGAAGCCGCGCAGATTCTCCGCCTCGTCGCGCAGCGGGGTGACGACGACATTGGCCCAGAAGCGGCTGCCGTCCTTGCGCAGGCGCCAGCCCTCGTTCTCGAAGCTGCCGGTCTGAGCGGCCAGCTCCAGCTCGCGCTCGGGCCAGTGCGCGGCCTGGGCATCCGGGGGATAGAAGCGCGAGAAGTGTTGGCCGACGATCTCGTCGGCCCGGTAGCCCTTGATGCGCTCGGCGCCGGCATTCCAGGTGATGACGCGGCCGTCGACATCGAGCAGGAAGATGGCGTAGTCGCGGACGCCGGCGATGACGCGATCGAAGTGCTCCTCGGCCTGTCGCTGGGAGGACTCGGCGCGCCGGCGGGCGAACTCGGAGCGCGCCACCTCCGGGGAGGGGCGGTGGGTGCGGTCTGGGCTCTCGCTCATGGTGGCGGGTCGTCGCGGCGGTTACCCCTGGCGACGAGCTGTCAAGCTGTCAACGTACTGCAACAGCTATGCCTTTGGCCGCCCGCTCCACACCATGGCCCCGTTCGGCGCAGTAGACTCCTGCCCACCACCGGAGGAGCCCATGCCCACC
>DASYUP010000067.1:0-6244 GCA_036001185.1 Thermoanaerobaculia bacterium | reverse complement strand
GGGGGAGCCATCGGGGTTCTTGAAGGGGTCACCGTCGGTGAGGTAGGAGGAGTGCAGCGGCTGCGCCAGGTCGCCCACGTAGTGCGCCAGCACGCCGGCGGCGGCGACGTAGCGGGCGACGTCCTGGTGCGTCACGTATTCGACCATCGCCTTGTAGATCTGCCAGATGCGGAACGGCGCCAGGCCGCGCTGCGAGACCTTGTTCCAGCCGACGCTGCGGTAGTAGTCGATCCACACGTCGACGTCGAGGTCGCCGCTCTGCTGGGTGATGTCGTCGAGGGTCTTTCCGGCAGGATTGGGGAAGTCCATGTCGGCGTAGTGGTTGGGGTTCTCGGGCCCGCGCCGGCCATAGGGCGCCGCCGTGCTCTTGGTCTTCTTCCACACCTTGTCGGGCACGTCGGCGAGCGGCACGTAACCGGGAACGGTGACGTCGTTGACATCGACGCCGATGGTCTCCGGCGCGAAGCTGATGCGGATGCGGTTGGCATGCAGCAAGGTGCGCAGGTTGGCGTCGCCCACCTGGTCGCAGGCGAGGGCGCCGATCGTGTAGTGGCCGACGGCTCCCCAGTAGTCGAACGACGCGTAGCGAGTCGACCGCACGATCTCGAGGTCGAGCTCGCGGCACACCGTGCTGAGGTTGGTGGCGAGCGCGAAGGGCAGGCCGGTGGGGCCGCTGTCGAAGACGGTGCCCCCCCACTGGATGGCGATCGGGCTGCGGTCGTAAGCGACGACGTCGCTGTCGATCACCCACACCGCTCCCGAGTCGCCGGGCCGCGTCGTCAGCGGCCGCGCGTCGCGCGAGCCGATGAGGAAGTCGGCGACGTATTCGAAGCCGCCCACCGAGCGGTAGCGGTAGAACAGCGCCGCGATGCGGCCGTGCATGGCGCCGCCACCGCAACCGTAGGCGCGGACCGGGCAGCCGATGAGGTTGAGGCTCAGGTTCTCGACGCTGAGGTCGGCGAGGGGGCCCAGGGTGCCGATGCCGAACACCGACGGGCTCCACCCCTTCTGGTCCTCGATCTCGATGAGGCCGACGTCGACATTGACCCAGATGTGGCGCCCCGGCCAGCTCTCGTAGACCTTCTCGAAGGGCAGCTTGGTGAGCCGCTTGCCGGCGGTGACGCCGAGGGGCGTCAGCTTGTCGCGCCGGCGGGTGGCGAGCTTCTCGCCCGGCTCGCCGGCGACGTGGGCGCTGGTGATGGCGAACAGCTTGTGGCCGTCGGTGACCAGGCAGCCGAGGGAGGCGATGTGCTCGCCGCCCTGCACGCTGGCGATCACCGGGTAGCCGCCGGAGATCTGGCGATCGGGAAAGCGCACCGAGTCGAGCGGCGGCGGCGCCTCCGTCACCCGCGGCGCCAGCACCACGCAGACCGGCACGGCCTGGCCATCCTCGAGATAGATGGTCTTCGGGATGTAGTCGCTGGGTGGATGGTCCTGCTGCACGCCGACGCCGAAGTCGGCGTCCTGCGCCCACTCCGAGACGAACACCAGGATGGCCGGCCATGAGTAGTCGCGCACCTCGGAGCTCTCGAGCGTCCGCGCCGGCTTGGGCTTCGGCGGCGTGCGCTTGACGGCCGTCTCCTGCTGCGGCCCGCCCGGCTTGGGGTAGGGGTCGCTCTTGCGGATGAGGTAGCGGCCGATCGCCGTGCCGACGACGTTGGCCTTGTGCAGCAGGTGAGCGTGGAACTGGTCGCGGGCCCGCAGCAGGTCGAGCAGCGAGAGGCTGTTGAACCGCGGCTCGGCGGTAAAGAAGTCGGACATGGTCTCACCCTCCGGGACAGAGCATTCCTAGGAAGACAACGGGAAATGGCTGGCGCCGAGGTCATCAATATACGGAAAAGGGGCGATGCCAGGGCTGGCGTTCGTGTGTCAGCGCTTCCTGCGCTAGTCTCCCCACGACCGCACTCACAATCCCAACGAAGGAGGGCTGCGATGGCGCTTCCGCACGTCAACTACCTCGCGGTGCTGGTGGCGGGCATCGTCATCTTCGTGCTCGGCGGGCTCTGGTACTCGCCGGTGCTCTTCGCCAAGCGCTGGATGGCGCTGATGGGCAAGACCGAGGAGGAGATCAAGGCCGGGGCCGCCGGGGCCTCGATGGGCGTCCTCTACGCCCTTGCTTTCCTCTGCGGGCTGGTCAGCGCCTGGGCGCTGGCGGTGCTGATCAAGCACTTTCCGCCCATCACCCCGCTGCGGGCCGCCGAGGTGGCGCTGCTCTGCTGGTTCGGCTTCGCCGCGCCGACGAGCTTCGCAACGGCGATCTTCTCGCAGACCCCCAAGCCGCTGTGGCTGATCAACTCGGCCTACAACGCCGTCTCGTTCGTGCTGGCGTCGGTGATCCTCGCCCTTTGGCGGTGAGGTACGCCACGGGCTAGGAGCGCTCGCCGTCGCGCCCGCTGCCGCTACCCAGCGGCAGCGGGCAGAAGGCGCCGGCGGAGAAGCCCTCGGCTTCGAAGTCGAAGGTGCGGTTGAAGCGTGACCGGTAGTTCTCCCAGGCGATCGCCGCGGTGAGCTCGACGAGCTGCGGCTCGGTGAAGTGGTCGCGCAGCTCGCGCCATAGCCCCTCCGGTACGGTCGCCGGGGTATCGCTCATGGCATCGGCCAGCGCCAGCGCCGCCCGCTCAGCGGCCGTGAAAGCCGACGCATCGCGCCACGCCGCCAGCGCCACCAGCTTCGCCTCTTCGAGCCCCTCCGCCCTGCCCACGGCAGAGCCGATGTCGATTCAGAAGGGACAACCCACCCGCATCGCCACCCGCACCTGCGCCAGGCGCTTCACGGGCGACGCGACCTGCCGCGCCTTGTCCTGCGCCTGCTCCATCAGGCCGTGGCCGAGCAGCACCCGCGGCTGCAGGGCGGCGATGCGCAGCGGCCGCGGCACGCGCCCGAGTCGCCTTCGGACGAGCAGAAAGATCAGGCGGGTGAGCAGACCGCCACCACGTTCGACTCCTGGGATGCGCGCCATCGTCTCCCTCCCTCCGCTGCCAGCATAGCCACAACTCACCGCCCGCCGGCGAGGTGGAGCACGGCGTTGAGCACGCCGTCGACCACCGTCGCCATGCGCTGGTAGTCGAGCGTCTCCGGGCGGTCGTCGGGGCCGTGGTAGTAGGGGTTGCGCATGAACGCGGTGTCGGTGACCATCACCGCCGGCATTCCCTCGAGCCAGAAGCTCGAGTGGTCGGAGGCGTCGGTGCCCATGACCGTCGGACCGTTGAAGCTGTAGACCGGCACCTTCGGGCCGGGTGTCGCCGGCGGCACGCGCATCCACCCCTTGATCCGCCGGGCGAGACCGCGGTCGAACGGCTGCCCCACGACGCCGATGAAATCGCCGCGATGTGGGTAGACCAGCGCCAGCAGCGGGCTCGGCCAGGGCTGGTGGTCGCTGAAGTAGCCGATCATCTCCAGGCAGACCATCGCCTTCACCGGCACGCCCGCAGTGGCGAGCGCCCGCGCGTGGACCCGGCTGCCCATCCCAGGGCCGGCGAAGAATGGTGGCTCCTCGAGGGTGAAGGCGACGAGATCGACGCGGCGCGCGAGCGGCCGATCGCCCAGCAAGCGGGCGAGCTCGAGCAGACCGGCAACACCGCTGGCGTTGTCGTCGGCACCGGGGTTGGCGCCGAACATCCCGAAGGCGTCGTAGTGAGCGCCCACCAGCACGCGCGATCCCCCTTCCGGCCCGAAGCTGGCAACGAGGTTGCGGAACGGCTCCGCCGGCAGGTCGGGGCGGAACGTGGCGCGATACTCCTCGCTGCCGACCCGCGCGTTGGCTTCGCGCAGCTGCGCCTCGACGTAGGCGGCAGCCCGCTCGAGGTTCTCCGGATGGTCGACGTCGCGCGGCGCCAGCGTGCCGGCGAGCATCGCCACGTGCTCGGCCAGAGCTGCCGGACGCGCCCGCTCGTGGATCAGCAGGGCTGGACTGCCGAGGCTGGGCCGGCGCAGGAAGAGACCCAGGGCAGCGAGCAGCAGGACCGCCGCGAGCAGAGCCATGACGACGACGTGCACCAAGCGCCTCATGGCGAGGTTACGGCCGTGCGACGGCGAGCGTCCAGCCGCGGTGGGCGCGCTCGCCTCGCGCGACCGCGGCAGGCGTCAGTCCGGCCGTTCGCTCTTGTTCTCGTGCACCAGGATCCAGTCGAGGACCGTCGAGACGATGGCGACGAGCAGGGCGCCGAGGAAGGCGGCGACGAAGCCGTCGACCGCGAAGTCGATGCCGAAGGCGCGGCCGATCCACGCCGTCAGCATGAGCATCAAGGCGTTGACGACCAGCGTGAACAGCCCGAGCGTCAGCAGGATGATCGGGCAGGTCAGCAGCTTCATCACCGGCCGGATGAGGACGTTGACGAAGCCGAAGACCAGCGCGATGGCGAAGATCGAGCCGGCCCCGCCGGCGTGGATGCCGGGCACGATTCGCGCCGCCAGCCAGAGAGCGGCGGCGTTGATCAGGATGCGCAGGATGACGTTCATGCGGGCACTCTAGGGGCGAAGGGGGCGCAAGTCGAGACGCGCCGGGAAATGAACGCCAGACGCTTTGTTGTCAGTCGCTTACGGGTCTGGCCGCCGGCTCGTCGGCGGGCAGCTCGTCCAGCGCGGCGAGCAGCTCGTCGGCCGACTGGTAGCGGTTGTCCGCCTTCTTGGCGAGCAGCTTGGCGACGAGCGCCACCCAGGCCTTGGGCGTGTCGGCGCGGAAGGCGCGGGCGTCCGGGGGTGGGTCGCGCAGCTTCTTCTTGAGGATCATGCGCGATTCGACGCCGTCGTAAGGCTCGCGACCGGCGATCATGCAGTAGGCGAGGATCCCCAGCGTGTAGAGGTCGGAGCGGCCGTCGAGCGCGCGGCCGAGGATCTGGTCGGGCGACATGTACATCGGCGAGCCGATGAGGAAGCCGGCCTGGGTCATGCGCGACTTGGCTCCCGCCATCGCGGCGATGCCGAAGTCGAGGATCTTCAGGCGGGTGGGCGTGATCATCACGTTGCTGGGCTTGAGGTCGCGATGCACGATCCCCAGCGTGTGCGCCTCGCGCAGGCCGGCGGCGATCTCGGCGATGAGGCCGCGGATGCGGGCGAAGGGGAGCGGATGCTCCTCGATGATCAGCTCGTCGAGGCGGCGCCCCTCGAGGTACTCCATGGTGAGGAAGATGCCGTGTGGGTAGCGCCCGAGGTCGAAGACTCGCACCACGTTGGGGTGGCTGATGCGGCGGCAGATCTGGATCTCCTGCAGCAGCCGCGCCTCTTCGCCGAAGCCGCCGTCGCCGACTCCCACGAGCCCCTTGAGCGCCACCGTCTCGCCAAGCTCGCGGTCGTACGCCTTGAACACCTTGCCCATCCCGCCGCGGCCCAGCTCCTCGAGGATGTCGTAACGCCCGGCGACGCGGCCGCCCACCTCCAGCACCTCCGGAGGGCCGGCGACCGGCGCCGGGGTGACGACCGGCGGCGGGGGAGGCGGGCGCAACCGCTCGAGCCGCTCCCGCGTGTCGCGGTGGTCGGGATTCGAGTCCGCCACGCGGGCGTAGCAGTCTTCCGCCTCGCTGCGGCGATCGAGGGCCTCGAGGGCCCGGCCCTCCCAGTAGGAGCGCTCCATGCGCAGCAGTTCGGGGTCGGTGTCGCCGCAGACGGCGGGGATGCTGCGCACGCGTTCGAGCGCGTCGGCGGCGAAGCCCTCGTCGATCAGCAGCGGCGCCAGCAGCAGAGTGCCGAGACCGAAGCTCGCGTCGCTCCGCTGGATGCGCATGAGGATCGCGGCCGCCCGCGACTTCTCCTGCTTCGACAGGTAGAGGGAGGCGGCATCGAGCAGCTGGCCGGCCCGCACGTGCAGGTCGGCGGCGGCGCTGATGTTGCCGTCCCGCACGTAGGCGTCGACCGCCAGCCGAGTCATGCCCGCCGCCGCGTAGCAACGCCCGGCGTTGCTCATCTGGCCGGCCCTTTCGTAGGCCTGCGCGGCGCGCTTGGGTTCCTGGGCGGCCTCCCAGCGATACGCCGCGGCGCCCCACTGCTGCGCCGCTTCGTAAGCCTCCGCCGCTTCGCGCGGCAGCCCGAGGCGGGCGAAGATGTTGGCGGCCTCGACCGCCTGCCCGTTCTGGAGGTGGACCTCGGCCAGCAGGCGGTCGCGGTTGGGTGCCCGGTCGGTGAGGTTGCGGGCCTTCTCGGTCGCGCCCGCTGCCAGGTAGCCGCGCACCGCCTCAGGGGCGAAGCCGGCCTTCTCGAGCAGCTCGGCACGCCGCACGCTCGCCGGCAGCGAGCGCAGGAGGTTGGCGGC
>DASYUP010000066.1:0-4697 GCA_036001185.1 Thermoanaerobaculia bacterium | reverse complement strand
CGCCCAGCGGGAGACGGCGACGCTCGCCCTCGAGCTGTTGGCGTCGTGCGGCTCGGCGGGGCGCGACGTGCTGGGGCGCCTCGCGGCAGGCTACGGGCCGGTGGCGCGGCAGGCGCGACGGGCGCTGGTCGCCGCCGGGCGCACCGGCAGCGGCGGCCGCCGCGGGGCGACGGCGGCCGGCGAGGGGGGAGGGGACGCGCCGTGAGCTCGGCCCGCGCTCCCGGCGAGCCCACCACCGGCACTGGTCTCGCCTCAGGCAACGACTCAGAAGGCGACGCGCCGGGTGGCCGCGGCGCGACGCCGCCGCCCGGCGAGGGCACGCTTCGCGGCACCCTCGAGGAGCTCGGGCTGCGCGGCGGCGAGGGCACGCCCGACCTGGCGCATTCCCTCTTCAGCGCCTGGTTCCAGCTCTTCCGCACGGCGCAGATCCATGCCGTCGACAACCAGGCGACGCAACGCGCCGTCGCCCGCTTCGTCGCAGCCGCCAACCGGGTGGTGACCCGCGAGGGCTACGCGTCGTTCCAGGCCCGCGATCAGCTGCTCTTCCTCAACCAGGTGAAGGTCAAGCTCACCACCGAGGAGTTCGAGCTGGCGTCGGAGGTGTTCGCCTTCTTCCGCGATCGCGGCATGGGCGGCTTCGTCGTCGAGGCAACCCTCGACGCCGAGGCGGTGCGCAGTCTCCTCGGCGTGCTGATCTACGCCCCGCCGGGAGAGCGCGGCGTCGAGCGGGCCAAGGCGCGGCTACGGCAGATGGCGGTGCCGGTGCGCGTCAACCGCACGCTGGGCGCGCGCCGCCACGCCGACGTGGGAGTCGCCCTCGAGCGCCGGCTCTACACCTTCGCCACCTGGTCGAAGCTGGTGGTGCTCTATCGCGGGCTGCTCACCGACGATGGACACCACGAGATGCGCCGCCGCTTCCTGGTGCGCAAGATCACCCGCACGATCCAGGCGCTGGTGGACATCTGCCTGGAGGACGACCACACCTTCCTCGGGCTGTCGGCGGTCAAGCAGGCGGAGGCGTACGAGCCGCAGCACGCCGCCAACGTGGCGGTGCTGGCGATCGCCCTCGGCGACAAGGTGGGGTTGCCGAAGGTGGAGCTCGCCGACCTCGGCCTGGCGGGGCTGTTCCACGACATCGGCATGCGGGTGGCGCCGCGCGCGCTCACCGACAAGCCGGCGGCGCTGTCGGCGGAGGAGCGCGCGCGCGTCGAGCGGCACCCGCTCGCCGGGGTCGAGTTCCTGCTCGCCGAGCCGAGCTTCGGCAAGTCGGTGCTGCGCCGCATCGCCGTCACCTTCGAGCACCACTGTGGCGTCGACGGCGGCGGCTACCCGCGCCTGCTGCGGCCGCCGCACCTCTTCTCGCGCATCGTCTCGATCGCCGCCGCCTACGACGCGCTGACGACGGCGCGGCCGTGGCGCAAGGCCTTCCTGCCCGACGAGGCGCTGGCGATCATGCTCGGCGAGGCGGGTAAGCGCTTCGACGGCGCCCTGCTCAAGGTGTTCGTCAACAATCTCGGGCTCTATCCGGTGGGCACGCTGGTGCGGCTCACCGGCGGCGAGCTGGCGGTGGTGGTCTACTCGGGCACCGAGGCCGAGCGCGCCAGCCGGCCGATGGTCGCGCTGCTGGGCGCCGACGGCAAGCCGCGCAAGCTGGTCGACCTCGCCGAGCGCGACGCCGAGGGCGGTTACCGCCGGTCGATTGTCACCTCCGAGGACCCCACGCGCTACGGGCTGTCGCCCGCCGCCCTGCTGGCCCTCGCGCCGACGCGATGACCGGCCCGCGCGATCGCCTGGAAGGGATGACCGGCGGCGCGCCGGTGGACGAGGACCAGGCGACGCGCTCGGTTCCGCGGCCCCGCGAGGGGCGGCGGCTGCTGCTCTACGCGCCGCCACCGGCGCGGGCGCGCCACTTCCTCGCCCTGCTCGAGGCGGAGGGCTGGGAGGTGATGCTGGCCACCGAGCCGGCGGCCGCCGAGCTGTTGCTGGGCTCGTGGCCGCCGCATCTGCTGGTCGCCGTCGTGCCGTTGCTGGCTCCCGAGCTGCGCGAGCGCTGGCGGACGCTGGCGCCGGAGGCCGACGTGCGCTGGGTGGGCGGGCTGGGTGAGTTGCTCGAGCAGCAGCTGATGCCGCCGCAGGCGCTGCTCGACTTCACCGCCCGCGCCCTCGGTGGCCTGCTCGACCAGCGGCTGGGCGGCGGCGCCGCTCCCGCCGAGGTGGTGCGCCTGGCGACTGCGGCGGCGCGCGAGCTGGGGCTCGGCGAGCGCGACCTCGCCACCGTGCGGCTGGAGGCGGTGCTGTACCGCCTGCCGGAGCTGCTCGCCGAGCGCGAGGAGGGCGCGGTGCCCGATCAAGCGGAGGCCACCGAGCGCAGCTCGCGGGCCGGCGACCGGCGTCTGCTCGCCGAGTTCGCCGCTGCCACCGGCTGCCCGCTGCCGCTGGGGCTCGAGCGCCCCGCCGACGGCTCGGGGCCGGCCCTGCCGCTGCCGGGCGAGATCGTCGAGGCGGCGCTGCGGCTGACGCAGCTACGGGCGCAGGACGACGCGCGGCCGGCGCAGGCGCTGCGGCGGCTGGCGCGCGAGGGCGGTCGGCTGCCGGGTACGCTGCACCCGGCGGCGGTGGAGGCGGTGCTTGCCGTCGAGCGCGGCGCCCACGAGCGCGCCCCGCGCGGCTCGCTGCTGCTCGCCGACCCCGACGCCGGCGCCCGTAACCTGCTGGCCCTGCGGCTGCGCAACGAGGGATACACGGTGCGCACGGTGGCCGACGGCCGGGCCGCCCTCGAGGAGGTGCGCCGCGAGCCGCCGGCGCTGCTGCTCGCCGAGGCGGTGCTGCCGCGCCTGGACGGCTTCGGGCTGCTCGACGCGCTGGCCCGCGAGGGGCGCGACGGCTTCCCCTTCCTCTTCCTGTCGTCGCGCTCGGATCCGCTGTCGGTCAACAAGGGCCTGCTGCTGGGGGCCGCCGACTATCTCGGCAAGCCGGTCGACGTCGAGGTGCTGCTGACCAAGATCCAGAAGCACCTGGCGCGCGGCGGCGAGGGCTCGGAGGCTTCGGCGCGGCTGTCGCTCTCCGACTTCCAGGTCGCCGGCACCGACGCGCCGCCGCTGCTCTCTTACGAGCAGCTCGAGATCGGCGCCTCCATCCTCGACCGCTTCCGGCTGCTGCGCGGCCTCGGCGAGGGCGGCATGGGCAAGGTCTTCCGCGCCCGCGACGAGCGGCTGGAAGAAGACGTGGTGATCAAGGTCATCCGCCCCGAGCTCGCCTACCAGGCCGAGGCGCTCGAGCGGTTCAAGCGCGAGATCCGGCTGGCGCGCCGCATCACCCATCCCAACGTGGTGCGCATCTTCGATTTCTGGGAGGCCGGGCCGCTCAAGTTCGTCACCATGGAGTTCCTCGAGGGCAGCAACCTGCGCGTCGAGGTGATGCGGCGCGGGCCGCTGCCGGTGCCGGTGGCCCTGCGGCTCATGGACGAGCTGCTGCAGGCGCTGGCAGCCGCTCACCAGGTCGGCATCGTGCACCGCGACGTCAAGCCGCACAACGTGCTGCTGCTGCCCAGCGGCCACGTCAAGGTGCTCGACTTCGGCATCGCCCAGGCGCTCGACGCGCAGGGCGAGGAGGCGTCGGCGCGCATGGTGGCCGGCACCTACGAATACATGAGCCCGGAGCAGGTGGCGGGGGAGGCGCTCGACGCGCGGACCGACCTCTACTCGGCGGGGCTGGTGTTCTACGAGCTGCTCACCGGCGAGGCGGCCTTCCGCGGCAGCGACCGCGCGGTGGTGGCGCGGCTGCGGCTGACGCGTGACCCGGCGCCGCCGTCGGAGCTCAACCCCAAGGTGGGCAAGCCCATCGACGGCTTCGTGCGGCGGCTGCTGGCGCGCGAGCGCGAGGAGCGACACGGCTCGGCGAGCGAGGCGCTGGCGGAGCTGACGGCCCTGCGGGCGTAACGGGACGAAGACGGGCGGGGACAAGCTCCGCCCCTACACCAGAGTGGCGCGGACTAGCCGCCGCTCTTGTGAATGATCGCCTGCACGCGCCGGTTCTTCTGCCGGCCGGCGTCGGTGGTGTTGTCGGCCACCGGCTTGCTCTCGCCCCAGCCGCGGGTGGTCATGCGGCCGGCATCGACCCCGTGCTCGGCGAGCCAGCGCGCCACCGACTGCGCGCGGCGCTCGGAGAGCTTCTGGTTGTAGGCGTCGTCTCCCTTGGCGTCGGTGTGGCCCTCGAGCTCGACCTTGCCGTGGGGATAGGCGCCGATGATGGTGGCCAGCTTGCCGAGCGCGTCGGCGGCATCGGGGCGGATGTCGGCCTTGTCGAAGTCGAAGAGGACGTCGGCGGGAAGGTCGACCTTCACCTCGAGAGCGGTCTCCTGGGCGTTGAGGTCGCGCTTGGCCTGTTCGAGCTGCTGCACGGTGGCGACGATGCCGGTGCCCGCCGACTGCATGCCGCGGGAGAGACCCTGGATGTTGCGCACCGCGGCGATGATGGCGAGCGCCGGCTTGCTGCCCAGCCGCGCCACCGCCGCCTGCGCCGCCGCCTCGGTGGCGGGGTCCCAGGCGTCCCGGTAGGACACCTCCTCGGCGCCGGCGGCCGTCGCCAGGGCCAAGGCCACTGCCAACGCGACCAGCAGGTCTCTTGGCCGGAAGCCGAGGGGTGGGCGGTGGCGCCCCCTGCCCCTGGAGGGGCAGGGGGTCGGGGGGATAGGGGTG
>DASYUP010000065.1:0-4891 GCA_036001185.1 Thermoanaerobaculia bacterium | reverse complement strand
GATGATGCGTACCGCCTGGTCCTCGGTGCCGGCGGCCGAGGCCACCTTGAAGCTCACCTTGTGCTCGCGGCGGCTGCGGGCGGAGGCCTTGCGGGTGAGCTCGTGACTCTGATTGCGCGATGTGGTCTGCGACTGGCTGGTGGAATCGGCGAGGTTGAGGCCGGTCGACGCCGAGACCGAGACCGGGCCGAATCCTCCCGAGGCGGTGACGCTCATGTTGAAGCCGAGCGAGTGTTGGTGCTGCGACTGCGTCGACTGGGCGAGCTCGGACTTCTCCGTCACGCCCTCCTCGCTGAACTCCTCGAGGAAGTCGGTGACGATGCGGTGGAACTCCTCCGAGGTGTTGGACCACTCCTTGTGCGTCAGGTTGACAACTTCGCCGGGGCTCAACGGCACGGCGTAGACCAGCTCGCCGCGCTCGATGCCCGCCGGGATGAAGCTCAAGCGCTCGAGGTGCAGCAGCCCCACCGGCTCGGTTGCGATGCGCTGGCGAAAGTGGTGGGTGAGGTCGCGCAGGCGCGCCATCTCGAGTGCCGCCACGCTCTCGAGCTGGGCGACGCTGGCGCCGCCGCCGCCGAGCCAGCGGCGTTCGGCCTTCGCCAGCCGTTCTGTCTGCTGCGGGTGCGCGCCGGTCTGCCGCGCCCAGGCAACGAGCTGGGAGATGTCCGCCGGTCCCGTCGGGTGTCGCACGCGGGTTGGCGCTGGGGGCCGGACGAGCAGCACCGAGTCGCTAACCGTCGAGCTCAGCAGCGCCGGGCTCGCCATCCCCGGCCGGACCGGCGGTGCCACGGGCGGCGGGCCGGCGAGCGGTCGCGTCTCGTGGCGGCGGAAGAGCTGCGCACCGGTCCAACCGGGGCGAACGAAGGCGGCATCGAGGGCGAACCCCTGAGGAAGGCTCCTTCCGGTCGGGATGGCTTCGCCGCCCGTGGCCTCGTCGCGTGCCTGGCGCAAGGCCTTGGCGTCGGCCAGTGCGCCGGCCAGGGCTTCGCGGCGCACCTCCAGCAGGGCTTCCCCGAAGCGCGCGAGGAGCTCGGTGGCGACCGCGTGAAGATGGGGGGCGGCCTCCAGCGGGAGCGACGCCGAGGCCGCCTCGCCCTCCGGGGCAAGCCCCGTGTCGAGAGTGGCGAGCCCTTGCCGGTCGGCGTCGGTGAGCGCCGTCGCGCCAGCGGCGAGCCGGGCCGAGACGCGCGCGACCTCCTCTCGCGACGGCGCCAGCGCCGCCACGTAGCTCCATTTGTCCCAAGCGCGGCCGGGGATGATGTGGGTCAGCCGGCGTGGCTTCATCGGTACGTAGGTGGCGCGGTCGAGGGTGCGGCGCGAGCTAACGAGAACTGCCATGGTCGTGGAACCTCCTGTCGATCAACTCGCTCTTTGCGCGCCGAAGGTGACAACGCGCGGCGTGGTCGGGTCGCGGTGATAGCGTTCCGGCCGTGCCGTTCGTCGAGCCTTCCGACATGCAGCTGGGAAGGCCGCTTCCCGGCTGGGTCGGCCGCTTCTACCACTCCGCCAACATGACCTTCGGGGTCTGGGAGGTCGCCGCAGACGCCGCGGCGCTGCACGAGCACCAGCATCCCGAGGAGGAAGTCTGGAACGTCGTCGAGGGGGAGATTGCGATCCGCGTCGACGGCGAGGAGCGCGTGGTCAAGCAAGGAAGCGCCGTCGTCGTGCCGGGGAACGCGCGCCACTCCGCCCGACCGCTGGGACGCTGCCGCGCGGTGGTCGTGGACTGGCCGGTGCGCACGGCGTTGCCCGGCCTGGGCCGCTGACCAGTCGGGGACCGCGGGGTCGCTCGCCGCATCCCCGCAGGGCGCCGTCGAGCGTCCACTCCTGGGACCTCCATGCTCGTCCCGGGCGCTCCCCGGCCGCGCCGCGGCGCCGCGCTCCCGGCCCGGCGCCTCGCCGGCGCTGGGCTGGGCAGCGGCCACCGCGGTGGCACGGGCTTTGAGACAGGCCCCGGATCTCGACGATGAAGCCAGCCCTCGCCCTCCGCCGGCTGCGCCTGCAGCCGGGATTCGCCCTCGCCGTCGTCCTCACCATGGCGCTCGGTCTGGGTGCCGCGACGGCGATCGTCGCGGTGGCCGGCGCGGTGCTGTTGCGGCCGTTGCCCTACGAGCGCGCCGAACAGCTGGTGATGATCGAAGGTCGCTACGCGAGGCTCGGCATGGCAGACCTCGGCGCCTCGGCGGCTGAGCTCCCCGCATACCGGCAGGCCCATTCCCTCGCGGCGATCGCCGCCTTCCGCGTGCATGGCGTCAACCTCGCCGGTGGCGGCGAGCCCGAGCGAGTACACGCGGCGCAGGTCGAGGCCGGCCTCTTCCGCCTGCTGGGGGCGTCGCCGGCGCTGGGGCGTGCGTTGCGACCGGCGGAGGAGCAGCCTGGGGCCGACGGCGTGGTGGTGCTGAGCGACGGCCTTTGGCGCCGCCGGTTCGGGGCCGATCTCCGCGTGCTGGGGCGCACCGTGCGCCTCGACGGCCGCAACCACCTCGTGATCGGGGTGATGCCGCTGCGCTTCGAGTTCCCTCATCCCAGCTTCCGCTTCGCGTCGCGTGCCGACCTCTGGGTTCCGCTCGCCCTCACCGCCGAGCAGCGCGCCGATCGGTCGAGCTATGACTTGCGGGTGATCGCCCGGCTGCCCCCCGGCGTCTCGCTCGCTGCCGCGCGCGCCGAGCTGAGAGCGATCGGCCGCCGGATGGAGGATGAGCATCCGCGCGATTACCGCGGCCCGCAGGGGGAGGACGGCGGTTGGGGCGTCGCCGTGGTGCCCTTCCGCGACGAGGTGGTCGGAGACGCGGGCCGGCGGCTCACCCCGCTACTGGCCGCTGTCGCCCTGCTGCTGGTGATCGCCTGCGGCAACGTCGCGGCGCTGTGGCTGGCGCGCGGGCTGGCCCGCCGCCGGGAGCTCGCCGTGCGACTGGCACTGGGGGCGCGGCGCCGCCACCTGGCGCTCGAGGCGCTGGCCGAGAGCACGGTCCTGGCGCTGCTCGGCGGCGCCCTCGGCGTGCTGCTGGCCTGGGGAGGAACGCGGTGGCTGGTCGCCGCCGCACCGGCGAGCCTGCCGCGGCTCGCCGAGCTGTCGCTCGACGTCCGCGTGCTCGCCTTCGCCTTCCTGCTCTCGCTCGCCACCGGTGCCGCCATCAGCCTGGTGGCGCCGCTGACGGCCGGCGACGGGGCGCTGAGAGCGCGCTCCCCATCGACGGCGGGCCCGGCAGGACGGGACCGTGGCGCCATCCGATGCGGCTGCGACGGCTGCTCGTCGTCGCCCAGCTCGCGCTCTCGCTGGTGCTGCTCGTCGACGCCGGCCTGCTGCTGCGCACGTTGCACTACCTGCAGACGGTCGATTCCGGCTTCGCCGTCGACCATCGACTGGCGATGGAGGTCACGCTGCCGCGCTCGCGCTACCTGCGCGAGTGGCAGCAGGCGGCCTTCTTCTCGCGCCTGCTGGCGAGAGTCGACCAGCTCCCCGGGGTGCGAAGTGCCGGGCTGGTGACGCAGCTGCCGCTCAGCGGCCCCGGGTTCAGCGGCCCGTTCAGCATCGAGGGCCGGCCGCTCGACTTGAGCGGGCCGCCGCCTGCGGTGAGCTACCGTGCCGCCAGCGCCGGCTACTTCGCGGCGATGGGAGTGGCCCTGCGGCGCGGGCGGCTGCTCGCCACCGGCGACGCGCCGCCCGCCGCGCCGGTGGCGCTGATCAACGAGACGCTGGCCCGTGCCTTCTTCGGCCGCGAGGAGCCGCTGGGCCGCAGACTCAAGCTCGGGGCTCCGGGGTCACCGCGCCCGTGGCTCACCGTCGTCGGCGTGATCGGCGACGTCAGCGACGGGCAGCCGGGCGCGCGACCCGGCGCCCAGATCTACGTGCCCTACGCCCAGGAACCGGTGGCGACGATGGCCGTCGTCGTACGCGCGGCAGCGGAGCCGCGCGGCCTCGCCAGCGCTCTGCGCGCCGCCCTGCGCGCCGAGGATCCGGAGCAGGCAGTCAGCTCGCTGCGCACGCTGGAGGAGGTGCGGGCGGAGTCGGTGGCACCGCAGAGTCTCTCCGGCGCGTTCCTCGCCGGCTTTGCCCTGCTGGCCCTAGCGCTCACCGCCGTGGGCGTCTACGGGGTGGTGGCGCACGGCGCGGCCCTGCGGGCGCGCGAGCTTGGCATCCGCGTCGCTCTCGGCGCCGGCCGCGGAGAGCTGTTGCGGCTGCTCGTCGGCCAGAGCCTCGCTCTGGCGCTCGCCGGCGTGGCGCTCGGTGCTGCGGGCGCGTTTGGCTCGGCGCGGCTGTTGGCGAGCCTGCTCGCCGGCGTGGCGGCGGGGGACCCGGCGACGCTCCTCGGCGCTGCCGCGCTCCTGGTGGCGATGGCGATGCTCGCCGCCTGGCTGCCGGCGTGGCGGGCGGCTAGCGCTGACCCCGCGTCGGTGCTGCGCCGGGACTGAATCCTCGGCCGGCGCCCAGAAGTCTGCCGCGAGCACGCCCAGCCGCACCCGCCCGAGCTCGGCGGCGCCGCGTGGCTAGCTCCGCCCGCCCGGCAGCCCACGTAGCACCGTGCGGTGCTGCGACCAGGCGGCGCGCGCCGTCACGTAGTCGGCGTGGGTGAAGCCGAGCTCGCTGGCAATCTGCCGCACTTGACTCTCCTCCTCCGCCGAGATGCCGCCCTCGGCGGCGGAGACCGCGAACAGGCAGTCGAGCAGCCGCCGCCGCTGCGGCTCGTCGGCCAGCTCGCGCAGCTCGCGGCTGACCTGGAAGTTCTCGACGTGGCCGAAGAGGCGGTTCTGGGCCTTGGCGATCTCCACCACCAGCACCGCCTGCTCGCCGGGCACCTTGCCCACCTCGCGCACCAGCTCCTCCATGCGCGCCGTTTCGGCGGCGGAGATCTCGCGGTCGGCGAAGGCCACCCGGCCGAGAAGGTAGGCG
>DASYUP010000064.1:0-16169 GCA_036001185.1 Thermoanaerobaculia bacterium | reverse complement strand
GCTCGACCCCGCTCGACACCGCCCGCTCCCCCACCCGCACCAGCTCGTGGAGCAGCTCACTGGGCAGCAGGGAAGTCCCCTTCTTCCCCTCGTCGAGGATGACCTGGGTGAGGGTCTGCGCGGTGACGTCCTCGGAGCTGCCGTTGTCGACCACGCGCACTTCTTGTCCCGTGCGCACCCAGGCGGCGATGTCCTCCAGAGACACGTAGCGGCTCTCTTCCGTGTCGTACAGCTTGCGGCTCTCGTAGCGCTTGATCAGTCGGATCATCCGTCCTCCTCCCGCGTCGGGCCACCCGTCGGGCCAACCTTGGGCTGCCGCGGAGCGGCATGCCGTCGGGGCCACTATACCCCGAAATGCCGCACCGCGGCAAGGGTGAGCGCGACCCCGCGCGCCCTGGCGCATCGCCAGAAGCGAGCCACTACAGGCTCAGGCGCAGCGCGGCGCCGAGGGCGGCGAGCGACGGCAGGTCCACCGGTTCGGCCGGCAGCAGCGGCAGGGCGAGCAGGGGTTGCTCGGCCGGCAGCAAGGTGCGCAGGGCGACGACACCGCGGTGGTCGCGCTCGCCCAGCCAGGCGAGGAGGCGACGGCCCTCGCCTTCCAGCGAGGCGTTCGGGCTGTCGGGCAGCGGATGCAACCGATTGATGACGAGCGGCCCCAGCCGGTAGCCCGCGGCAAGCAGTCGGCGGGCGAAGAAGAGGGTGTCGGCGTTGCGCTCCTCGCCCGGTCCCGCCACCAGCACGAAGACGGTACCGGGAGCGCGCAGCAACGCCTGCACCTCGAGGGCGCGCTGGCGGAACCCCTCGAACAGCGGACCGAAAGCGGCGAAGAACTCGGCCATGTCGCGCAGCAGGTCGAGCCCCACCACCTCGTCGAGCCAGGCCTCGAAGCCCCGTCCCATCGCCCCCCACCGCGATGCCGCCCGCAGGCGGCCGCCGTCGTCGAACCAAGGGCGCAGCGCGACGCGCAGGGCGCCGCTGTCGAGGAAGCCGACGATGCGCTGCGGCGCCTCGAGGAAGTCGAGCGCCTGCCGCGTTGGCGGCGTGTCGAGGACGATGCGCTCCCAGCGCCGCGCCTGCCACGCTTCCCACAGCCGCTCCACCGCCATGTACTCGAGGATGCCGGCGAGGCTGCCGGCGAGGTTGCGGTAGAAGCGGTTGGCGAGGATGCGGTCGCGCGCCGCCGGGTCGGGGGCGTGCCGCTCGACCAGCCGGTCGAAGGTGCGGCGGGCGTCGAGCAGCCCGGCCCACAGCCCCGCCGGCCCCGCGGTGGCGACGCGCACCTCGTGGTCGCGCGCCTCCTCGCCGACGCCCAGCGCGTCCTTGAGCCGTAGCGAGGGATCGAAGGTCATCACCAGCGTCTCGACGCCGGCAGCGGCCGACTCCACTCCCATGGCGGCGGCGAGCGTCGTCTTGCCGACGCCGCCGGCGCCGACGACGATCAGCAGCGGCGGGTCGGCGCTGCCGAGATCGATCAAGCGCGCCCCTCCGCGGCGAGCCGCGCCGCCAGCGCCTGCACCAGCGTTGGCCCGCCGTCGACGGCGAGCAGCGGCAGCTCCGGGCGCGCACCCGGCCAGGCGGCGGCCAGGCGCGCCAGCTCGCGGTCGTTGACGGCCCGGCGGTCGTGCCAGAGGCGGCCGAGGGCATCCACCGGCTCCTCGGCGGCAGGGAAAGGCGGCAAGAGACCGTTGACCACCACCGCCTCGGCCTCGCGATGGAGCTCGCCGCGCAGCCGCGCCAGCAGCTCGAGCGCCTCCTGCATCGGCATCTCCTCGGCGGCGGTGATGACCACCACGCCGGTGAGCTCGGGGTCGTCGACGAGAGCGGCGAGCTCGCCGGCCATCTTGCCGAATGGCCCACGACCCACCGTCGCGGCGGTCAGCCGCGGGGCCTGCAGCAGGGCCAAGCCGTGGCCGGTGGCTGGCGCGTCGAGCACCACCACGTCGACGTCGGGCGGTGCCGCCGCGGCGAGCCGCCGCCGTCGTCCCCTCGACGGCGTCACCCGCTCGAGACCCCGCAGCAGCCGCAACGCGTGGCCGAGGATGGCCAGCTCCTTGAATCCCGGCGCCCCTTCGACGAAGTGGCGGTAGATCTCACTGCCGAGGATCCGCCGCACCACCGGGCCGATGCGCACCTGCTCGCGCACCAGCTGATCGAGCACCGCGCGCGGCTGCAGGTTCTGCAGGAACAGGCCGGGCCGTATCTTCGTCACCTCGCCGCCCGAAGGCGGCACGCCGAGGAGGCGATGGGCGTTCTCGCGGGGGTCGACCTCGAGCACCAGCGCGTGCCGGCCGGCGGCGGCGAGGGCCGACCCGAGCGCCACCGCCACCGTGGTCTTGCCCACGCCCCCCTTGCCGGTGACCACGAGCAGCTGGCGCGAGGCGAGAGTGGCGAGCAGGGGGGTGGGCAAAGCCCGCGCATCCTACGGCAGGCGCGAGCTCTCATCGGGCAGCCGTCGCGCTCCGCACCGAGGTGCTCTATGATGATGTGACATGAACACTGTTCGCTGCGGGACGGTGGTGCTGCTGGCAGTCCTGACAGCGGCGGCCATGGCGGCGCCCGCCGCCGGCGCCGCCACGGCCGGGTTCATCACCACCCGGCCGACCTGCGTGCCACCCGGCTACACGGCTGATCCTCTCAACTACCTCCAGGGGCCGGAGCCCATCCAGCTCGCCAACGGTGACGTGACGCTGTTGGTAGGTGCCGGCCGTTGCTGCGTCGGTACGCGCCACTGGGAAGGCCTCTTCGCCCTCAACTACCCCGCCGCCGGCCGCGCCGCCTCGCCGCGCTTCCGCGGCCTCTGGGCCACCAACGACTTCTCGCGCCAGCCGAAGCGCAAGGAGGCGGAGATCGGCTTCCCGTCGGCGCTCTTCTATGGCGGCAAGTGGCGCGTCGCCATCACCACCACCTTCCTGCCCTTCCACAAGCCCGACCGCGACCGCGCGAGCCGGCTCGACCTGCTCGACCTGGTGTCGCGCGCCTCGCCCTCGCAGGTGACCAACACCTGGGTGAAGCCCATCGATCCTCGCTGCCGGCAGGTGGCGAGCTGCCCCGGCTTCGGCAGCGGCGTCGATCCGGTGCTGACGCTGCACCCCAACGGCGACCTCTACCTCTACCACCTCGATGGCAACTACCCTGCCTGTCCCTCCGGGTACGTGCGCCATCGTGTCGCCGCCGACCTGACGGTCAACAACAATGGCGACGACGGCTGCCTCGAGTTCGAGGGCCTCACCGACGCGCCCTTCCTCATCTCCGACATCGCCCGCACGCAGGACGGCCGCATGCTGCTGCTCGTCGAGGGCACCGCCGCCGTCAGGGAGTGGAGCTCCGACGGCGGCGCCAGCGACATCGGGCTGCACTGGCAGCCCACCGGCCACGTCTGGCCCGCGCCACCCCACGCCAACGGTGCGCCCTGGGCCTACTACGTGCGCGACGCCGCCTACCTCAAGGACGAGGCGCGCCGGGTGGTCGAGCCGGAGGTGGTGGTGGCGCAGATTTCCGACGGCCAGACCTACGCCGAAATGGTCGACGTCCAGCTCGGGCGCTGGTACCTCTACTACTGGGCCGACGAGGGCGCGAAGCTGCCGCCGACCTTCGGCGGGCCGGCCAACGGCTGCGCCTTCCAGGGCGTGCAGGAGGGCACCGACTGCACGGCGGTGCGCGGCTGGGCCTGGGACCCGATGTTCCCCGACACGCCGATCAGCGTCGACCTGCTGGTCGACGGCGCCTATCGCGAGACCATCCCCGCCGACCAGCTGCGGCCCGACCTGGTGAGCCTCGGCAAGGGCGACGGCCGCCACGGCTTCTTCTGGCCCATCCCCGCCGCGCTCAGGAACGGCAAGGCCCACCGCATCAGCGTCCGCTTCGCCGAAACGGTGAGCAACCTGACCGGCAAGGCGAAGCCGATCACCTGCCACTGAGCTGAGCCGGCGTCTGCCGCCCTGATCGCTTCACGCCCGTGGCGCGGCATGGCCTCGAGGGCGCGGGTAAGCGCCCCTCGAGCTCACCTCTCCGCTCTATCCCGAGCTACGCTCCTTGCACTAAGGCACGGACCCGGCGCCGCTAGTTGCCGGCACCGGCCTGCGGCTGCACATACAGCCTCCCCTCCTTCATCACCAGCAGCGCATGCTCCATGGTGTGGATGTCGGCGAGCGGGTTGCCGCGCACGGCGACGACGTCGGCGCGCTTGCCGGCTGCCAGGGTGCCCAACGTGTCGCCGACCCCAGCTGGCGCGCAGCATTCGACGTTGCCGAGCGCAGCGCCGCCGCCGGCGCCATCCCCAGGCCGGTCATCAGCGCGAGCTCCTGGGCGTTGAGGCCGTGGGGTGACACCGCCGAGTCGGTGTCGAAGCGGGCGCCACTGTATGGGCCCCCTCGCGCCGCCCACCCAACCCGCAGGTCGGGCCGGCGCCCGCACTGTGGTACAAACTCCAGCGCAATGGGCTTCCCCGCCACCCGGCTGCGCCGCACGCGCCGCACCCCCCTGCTCCGCCGCATGGTGCGCGAGACCCGGCTGACGGCCGCCAACCTCGTGCTCCCGCTCTTCGTCTGCCCCGGCGAGGGCATCGAGCAGCCCATCCCGTCGATGCCCGGGGTCGCCCGCCAGTCGGTCGACCGCATCGTCGCCACCGCCGCCGCGGCCCACGGCGAAAGCGTGCCGGCGGTCATCCTCTTCGGCCTTCCCGAGCACAAGGACGCGGTGGGCAGCGCCGCCTGGAGCGACGACGGCATCGTGCAGCGGGCCGTGCGGGCGCTCGCCGCCCAGGTGCCGGACCTGCTGCGCATCGTCGACGTCTGCTTCTGCGAGTACACCGACCACGGGCACTGCGGCGTGCTGCGTCCCGACGGCAGCGTCGACAACGACGCCACGCTGGAGAACCTCACCCGGCAGGCGGTGTCCCTGGCGCGCGCCGGGGCCGACGTCGTCGCCCCCTCCGACATGATGGACGGCCGGGTGGGCGCCATCCGCCGCGGCCTCGACGCCGCCGGTCTCGCCGACACGATCATCCTCGCCTACGCGGCGAAGTTCGCCTCCGGTTTCTACGGCCCTTTCCGTGACGCCGCCGACTCGACACCCTCCTTCGGCGACCGCCGCGGCTACCAGATGGACCCCGCGAACCGCCGCGAAGCGCTGCGCGAGGTGGCCCTCGACGTCGAGGAGGGGGCGGACGTCTTGATGGTCAAGCCGGCGATGGCCTACCTCGACGTGCTGGCAGCGCTGCGGCAGCGCTTCGACCACCCGCTCGCCGCCTACCACGTGAGCGGCGAATACGCGATGCTCAAGGCGGCGGCGCAGAACGGCTGGCTCGACTACGACCGCGTGCTGATGGAGTCGCTGGTCGCCATGCGCCGCGCCGGCGCCGACTGGATCCTCACCTACGCGGCCCGCGAGGCGGCGGCGCTGCTGGCGAAGGGGTGGGAGGAGTGAGCAGATCGAGCTGCGGCTCGAGCACGTCATCGCGAGGGCGCGCGCAGCGCGCCCGTGGCGATCTCGACGCCGAGATCGCTTCGTCGCTGCGCTCCTCGCGATGACTGCCATGCTCTACCAACGCGCCTGCCGGGTGATGCCCGGCGGCGTCAACTCGCCGGTGCGCGCCTTCCGCGGCGTCGGCGGCGAGCCGGTCTTCATCCGCGCCGCCGAGGGCGCCTGGCTCGAGGGCGAGGACGGCAAGCGCTACGTCGACTACATCGGCGGCTACGGGCCGATGATCCTCGGCCACCGCCACCCGGCGGTCGAGGAGGCGATCGCCCGCGCCCTGCGTCGCGGCACCGTCTTCGGCGCCCCCACCGCCGCCGAGGTCGAGCTCGCCGAGCGCATCGTCGCCGCCGTGCCGTCGCTGGAGATGGTGCGGCTGGTCTCCTCGGGGACCGAGGCCACCATGTCGGCGCTGCGCCTCGCCCGCGCCGCCACCGGCCGCCCGAAGCTGGTCAAGTTCGCCGGCTGCTACCACGGCCACGGCGACGCCTTCCTCGTCGCCGCCGGCTCCGGCGCGGCAACCATCGGCATCCCGTCGTCGCCGGGAGTACCGGCGGCGGTGACCACGGACACGCTGGTGGCGCCCTACAACGACCTCGAGGCGACGGCGGCGCTGTTCGACCACTGGGGGGGCGAGATCGCCGCCCTCTTCGTCGAGCCGGTGGCCGGCAACATGGGGCTGGTGCCGCCGGTCGACGGTTTCCTCGCTGGGCTGCGCCGGCTGTGCGACGACCATGGGGCGCTGCTCGTCTTCGACGAGGTGATGACCGGCTTCCGCGTCGCCTGGGGCGGGGCGCAGCAGCTCTTCGGCGTGCGCCCGGACCTCACCACCCTCGGCAAGGTGATCGGCGGCGGCCTCAACATCGGCGCCTATGGCGGGCCGCGCGAGCTGATGCAGCGCATCGCCCCCGCCGGTCCGGTCTACCAGGCGGGGACGCTCTCGGGAAGCCCGCTGGCGGTGGCCGCCGGGCTCGCCACCCTCGAGCTGCTCGCCGCCGAAGACGGCGCGATCTACCGGCGGCTCGACGCCGCCGGCGGTCGCCTTGCCGCCGGCATCGCCGCCGCTGCCGCGCGGGCCGGCGTGCCCTGCAGGGTGCACCAGCAGGGCTCGATGCTGGGCTTCTTCCTCACCGCCGGCGAGGTCCGTTCGCTCGCCGACGTCGACGCTTCCGACCGCGCGGCCTTCGCGCGCCTGTTCCACGCCCTGCTGGCGACAGGGATCCATCTCCCCCCCTCGGCTTACGAGGCGCTGTTCGTCTCGGCGGCCCACGGCGAGGCGGAGATCGACCTCACCCTGGCCGCTTTCGAGCGGGCCTTCGCTTCCCAGTAGACGCCGCGGTGCGGCAATTCCTATAATCGGTGCTACCGGACGGAGGAGCTCGGAAAGGCATGACCCACATCATCGCGGAACCTTGCATCGGCGTGAAGGACAAATCGTGCGTCGACGTCTGCCCTGTCGACTGCATCTATGGCAAGGACGAGGAGTGGGAGATGCTCTACATCCACCCGGAGGAGTGCATCGACTGTGGCCTCTGCGTCGACGCCTGTCCGGTGAACGCCATCTTCCCGGAGGAGGAGACTCCCGACGAGTGGAAGGCGTACATCGCCAAGAACTACGAGCACTTCGGGCTCACCCCGCCGTAGGCGGGCCGCGCCCGTCGTGCTGCTTCCTCGAAGGGCGCCACCACGGCGCCCTTCGTGCTTTTCGGCCGGGAATCCTCCGGGGCCGCGATGCGTTAAAATGTGAGGTGACGGCACTCAGATCCTGCCCGGAGGAGGGCGGATCGGGGGAGGGTCCGGGTGGACTACAAGGACTATTACAAGACGCTCGGAGTCGAGCGCTCGGCGTCGCAGCAGGAGATCCAGCGCGCCTACCGCAAGCTGGCGCGCAAATACCACCCGGACATCTCCAAGGAGCCCGAGGCCGAGAACCGCTTCAAGGAGATCACCGAGGCCTACGAGGTCTTGAAAGATGCCGACAAGCGGCAGAAATACGACCAGTTCGGGCAGGCCTGGAAGCAGGCCGATCGCGGCGGGGGCGTCGGGCCGCCACCGGGCTGGGAGCAGGTGGTCTTCGGCGGTCCCGGCGGCGGCCGGGTGGAGTACGACTTCGGGGGCTTCGGGCCGGGTGGTGGGTTCGGCGCGCCCGGTGGGGGCAGCGGCTTCTCGGACTTCTTCGAGATGCTGTTCGGCCAGGCGGCCGGTGCCGCCGGCGGCGCCGGCGCCCGTCCGGGAGGCTACCGCGCCGATTGGGTGCGCCGCGGCGGCGACCAGGAGGCGCACATCCAGCTGACGCTGGAGGAGGCGGCGAACGGCGGCGAGCGGTCGATCACCCTCACCGACCCGCAGAACGGCACGCAGCAGACGGTGCGGGTGAAGATCCCCCGCGGCATCAAGCCAGGGCAGAAGATCCGGCTCGCTGCCAAGGGCGGGGCGGGGGCGGGCGGCGGGCCGCCGGGCGACCTCTACCTGACCGTCGACGTGCTGCCGCACGCGCGCTTCCGTCTCGACGGCAGCGACCTGCACACCGCGGTGCCGATCACCCCCTGGGAGGCGGCCCTTGGTGGCACCGCCCAGCTCGAGACGCTCGACGGGCCGGTGACGGTACGCATCCCCGCCGGCTCCCCCGCCGGACGCAAGATCCGCCTGCGGGGCTACGGCTACCCGCAAGCGAAAGGCGGCAAGGGGGACCTCTACGCCGAGCTCGACGTGGTGGTGCCGACGCAGCTGACGCCACGCGAGCGCGAGCTCTTCGAGGAGCTCGCCAAGGTGTCGACGTTCAATCCGCGGCGGGGCTGAGGACGGCCTTGAAACGAAACGAATACGTCATCGCGAGGGCGCCTGGCGCCGGTGGCGATCTCAGCGACGAGATGGCTTCGTCGCTGCGCTCCTCGCCATGACGAGGAGTCCCATATGGATGCCAACAAACTGACCCAGAAATCGCAGGAAGCGATCGCCGCGGCGCAGAGCCTGGCGGTGCGCCTCGGCCATCAGGAGGTCGACGCCGAGCACCTCGCCGCGGCGCTGCTCGACCAACCCGAGGGGCTGGTGCCGCGCCTGCTCGCCCGCATGGAGGCGCCCGTCGAAGCGCTGCGCGGCGGGCTCGAGCAGGAGCTCGAGCGCCGGCCGAAGGTGTCGGGCCCCGCCGTCGAGGCGGGCAAGGTCTACGTCACGCCGCGCTTCCAGCAGGTGCTGGTCAAGGCCGAGGACGAGACCAAGCGTCTCAAGGACGAATACGTCTCGGTCGAGCACCTCTGGCTGGCGCTGCTCGAAGGTGGCGACAAGACGCCGCTCGGCCGCCTCTTCCGCACCCTCGGCCTCGACCGCGACCGCACGCTCACCACCCTGCAGCAGGTGCGCGGGAGCCAGCGGGTCACCTCCGCCAACCCCGAGGTGGCCTACGAGGCGCTGTCGAAGTACGGCATCGACCTCGTCGAGCAGGCCCGTCGCGGCAAGCTCGACCCGGTGATCGGCCGTGACGCCGAGATCCGCCGCGTCATTCGCATCCTCTCGCGCAAGACCAAGAACAACCCGGTGCTGATCGGCGAGCCCGGCGTCGGCAAGACGGCGATCGTCGAGGGACTGGCGCAACGGATAGTGCGCGGCGACGTCCCCGAGTGGCTCAAGGACCGCGCCGTCTGGTCGCTCGACATGGGCTCCCTACTCGCCGGCGCCAAGTACCGCGGCGAGTTCGAGGAGCGCCTCAAGGCGGTGCTCAACGAGATCAAGGAGAGCGAGGGGCGGGTAGTGCTGTTCATCGACGAGCTGCACAACATCGTCGGCGCCGGCCGCACCGAGGGCTCCACCGACGCCGGCAACCTGCTCAAGCCGATGCTCGCCCGCGGCGAGCTGCATTGCATCGGCGCCACCACCCTCGACGAATACCGCCAGCACATCGAGAAGGACGCGGCACTGGAACGTCGCTTCCAGCCGGTGATGGTCGACGCCCCCAGCGTCGAGGACACGGTGTCGATCCTGCGCGGCCTCAAGGAGCGCTTCGAGGTGCACCACGGCGTGCGCATTCAGGACAACGCCCTGGTGGCGGCGGCAGTGCTGTCGCACCGCTACATCACCGACCGCTTCCTCCCCGACAAGGCGATCGACCTGGTGGACGAGGCCTGCGCCATGATCCGCACCGAGATCGACTCCATGCCGGCGGAGCTCGACGAGATCACCCGCCGCATCATGCAGCTGGAGATCGAGGAGGCAGCCCTCAAGAAGGAGAAGGACAAGGCCTCGCAGGAGCGCCTCGCGGACCTGCGCCGCGAGCTCGCCGAGCTGCAGGAGAAGGCCGCCGGCATGCGCGCCCAGTGGGAGGCCGAGAAGGCCGCCATCGAGAGGGTGCGCGCCCTGCGCGAGCAGATCGAGCAGGTGCGCCGCCAGGTCGAGGAGGCCGAACGGCAGTACGACCTCAACCGCGCCGCCCAGCTCAAGCACGGCCAGCTGCCGCAGCTCGAGGCGCAGCTGCACGAGGAGGAGGCGCGCATCGACAAGGGCGGCCACCAGCTGCTGCGCGAGGAGGTCACCGAGGACGAGATCGCCGACATCGTCTCGCGCTGGACCGGCATCCCGGTGA
This sequence comes from Thermoanaerobaculia bacterium, assembly GCA_036001185.1. Classification (GTDB taxonomy): domain Bacteria; phylum Acidobacteriota; class Thermoanaerobaculia; order Multivoradales; family JAIOJS01; genus DASYQD01. The sequence continues at coordinate 6,121 of DASYUP010000064.1, read as the reverse complement.
CGCGGCTGATGGAGGGCGAGCGCGAGAAGCTGCTGCGGCTCGACGAGATCCTCCACCAGCGGGTGGTGGGCCAGGAGGAGGCGGTGCAGCTGGTCGCTGACGCGGTGATCCGCGCCCGCTCGGGGATCAAGGACCCGCGACGGCCGATCGGCTCGTTCATCTTCCTCGGCCCCACCGGGGTGGGCAAGACCGAGCTCGCGAAGACGCTGGCCGAGGCGCTCTTCGACAGCGAGGAGAACATGGTGCGCATCGACATGTCCGAATACATGGAGAAGCACACCGTCTCCCGCCTGGTGGGGGCGCCGCCGGGCTACGTCGGCTACGAGGAGGGCGGCCAGCTCACCGAGGCGGTGCGCCGCAAGCCCTACTCGGTGCTGCTCTTCGACGAGATCGACAAGGCCCACCACGACGTCTTCAACGTGTTGCTGCAGATCCTCGACGACGGCCGGCTGACCGACGCCCAGGGGCGCACCGTGGACTTCAAGAACACGGTGATCATCATGACCTCCAACATCGGCAGCCACCACCTGCTCGAAGGGATCAGCGCGGCGGGCGAGATCAGCGAGGCAGCGCGCCAAGCGGTGATGCGCGAGCTGCGCAGCCACTTCCGGCCGGAGTTCCTCAACCGCGTCGACGACATCGTGCTCTTCCGCCCGCTGCGGCTCCCGGAGATCGAGCGCATCGTCGACCTGCTCACCGCCGACCTGCGACGGCGTCTCGAGCAGCGCCGCATCTCGCTGGTGCTCACCGAGCCGGCGCGCATGCTCATCGCCCGCGAGGGGTTCGACCCGGTCTACGGGGCGCGGCCGCTGCGCCGCTACCTGCAGCACCAGCTGGAGACGCGCATCGGCCGGGCGCTGATCGCCGGCGAGGCGAGCGAAGGGTCGGTCGTCGAGGTGGGCGTCGGCGAGGGCGGGCTGGCGATCGAGATCCGCCGGCCCGAGTCAGTGGTGGTCGGTTGAGACGGCGCCTCGCGAGGCGCTCTCAGCGCAGCGGGCGGAAGAACTCGCGGATATCCGCCGCCAGCAAATCGGGCTCCTCGTGCGCCGCGAAGTGGCCGCCTCGCGGCATCTCGGTCCAGCGCTCGACGCGATAGGCCCGCTCCGCCCACTCGCGCGGTGGATGGTCGATGTCCCCCGGCCAGATCGTCACCGCGCAAGGCACCTCGACGCGCTCGCCGCGCGCGAGCGTGCGTCCTTCCTGGTCGCGCTCGAAGTACATGCGGTTCGCCGAGTGGATGGTGCCCGTCACCCAGTAGATAGTGAGATGGGTGAGGATCTCGTCAGGAGAGAACCGCCGTTCGAGGACGCCAGCGCAATCGCTCCAGCCCCGCAGCTTCTCCACGATCCAGGCGGCGAGGCCGGCCGGGGAGTCCTGGAGCCCGTAGGCGAGCGTCTGCGGCTTGGTCGCCTGCAGGTGGTCGTAGGCGCCCTCCTTCGCCATCCAGGCACTCTCCCCGGCGAGGAACTGTTCCTCGGCGGCCGAGAGCGGCGGCGCACCCGGTCCGAGATAGGGGCGGAGGGCGTCGGAGACGTGGATACCGATCACGTGGTCCGCATGGTCGAGCCCGAGGAAGGCCGAGATCCCGGACCCGATGTCCCCGCCGCGCACGGCGAAACGCTCGTGGCCGAGATGGCGCGTCATCAGCTCGGCCCACAAGGCCGCGACGCGTGTCTTCGTCATTCCGCGGCGGACCGGCCGGTCCGAGAAGCCGAAGCCGGGTAGCGACGGCACGACGACATCGAATGCGTCCTCTGGATCGCCGCCATAGCGCTCGGGGTGCGCGAGGCGGGGCACCAGCGCCAGCATCTCCACGAACGTCGAAGGCCAGCCTTGGCTGACGATGATCGGCAGCGGCCGCGACGCGCTGCCACGCTCGTGGACGAAGTGGACGCCGATGCCGGCGACCTCGGCGCGAAAGTGGTCGAAGGCGTTCAACCGCTCCTCCTGCGCGCGCCAGTCGAAACCGTCTGCCCAGTAGGCGACGAGCCCACGCAGACAGTCGAGGTTGGTGCCGTAGTCCCAGCCGGCGGCCCACGAGAGCGGTCTTACGACCCACCCCGGCGCCCTGCGTCGGCTGGGGACGCGCGATCGAGAGGGCGCCAGCGCGGTGCTCGCGGCCGCGCGCGAGCTGCGCCGCGCCCTGCACGACCTCTTCGTCGCGCGCGCCCACGGGAAAGGGCCGCCAGCCGGGGCCCTCGCGGCCCTCGAACGCTGGACGGTCGAGGCGGCGGCACGCCGCCGCCTGGTTGCCCGCGCCCACGGACTGAGGTGGGAGTGGGCCGACGAGCGCGAGCTGGCGGCGCCATTGCGCCGCGTGGCGCACGCCGCCACCCTCCTGTTGACTGGCGAGGATGCTGCGCACATCAAGGTCTGCCGCAACCCAGAGTGTGGCTGGGCGTTCGTCGACCGGAGCCGCCGGGGCAACCGTCGCTGGTGCGAGATGGCGGCCTGCGGCAGCCGCGACAAGGCACGGCGTTACTACCGCCGGCGGGCCGCCACCGGGCCCGGTCGCGAGCGCCGCCGTTGACCGGGTCGGGAGGGGCTCGTATACTCGCCCCACCCTATGGTGTCCCGGCATACAGGCGGTGCGGCGCCCGATGGGCGCCAGGGGCGGTTCGTCCTCGTCGGCCAGCGGCTGCGCCGCCTGCGCAAGGAGCGGCGGCTGACGGTCGCCGAGCTCTGCGCGCGCGCCGGGATCCAGACCGCCGACCAGGCGCGCATCGAGAAGGGCGAGGGACGGATGAGCCTCGACGTGCTGTTCCGCGTCCTCGCCGCCCTGCAGGTCGACGGTGTGGAGTTCTTTGCCGCCGTGGAGAGGGAGCTCTCGGCCCCCCGGGAGAGCAAGACGATCCGCGAGCTCTGACGACCCAGCGCCGGAGCGCGCGAAGGAGGGGATCGAGGTGAGCGAAATGGCAGCGGGCGGGATCGAGGTCGGCGCGGCGTCCGACTACGAGCGCGAGTGGCAACGGGCGGTCGCCGCCAACGAGGCGGGCCGGCTCGAGGAGGCCCGCCGCCACCTGGCGGCGGCGCTGGTGGCGGCCCAACGCGACGGCGACGAGGAGCTGGTGGACCGCGCCTTCTGCAACCAGGCGGCGCTCGCCATTGCCCTCGGCGAGGGGAACGATCCGGTGCCGCGGCTGTGCGAGATCCTCATGCGCAACCGCTCGCAGGTTAGCGGCTTCCTCGCCGCCAACAACATCGCCCGCGCCTGCGAGCTGCGGCGCGAGCATGCCAAGGGACTCTTCTACGCCCGCCTGGCGCGCGACCGCGCGGCGGCGCTCGAGCGCCCCGACTGGCTGGCGGCGGCCAACAACCAGATCGCCAACCTGCTGCTCGGCGACAGCCGCTTCGAGGACGCCGCCGCGAGCTACCGTGAGGCGCTGGCCCTGGTCCCCGAGGCGGGTGCGGCGCGCCAGGTAGCCTATCTCGTCAACCTCGGCTATTGCGAGCTCGTGCTGGGCAACTTCCGCGGCGGCTTCACCCTCCTCTACCGCTGCCTGCGCGCGGCGCGACGCAACAGTTGGGTGCGGCTGGAGAGCGCCGCCTGCATCGATCTCTGCTATGGCCACCTCGAGCTCGGCCGCCTGGAGGCCGCCGAGCGGCATGGCCGCTGCGGCCTGGCGCTGGCCGAGCGCATCGGCGAGAGCGACTGGATCAAGAACGCCCTCTACCTGCTCGGCGAGGTGGCGGTGCTCGGCGGCTCGGCGAGCCGCGGCTATGCCTGGTTCCACGAGCTGCAGCGCCGCTACTACCCCGCCCAGCCGCACCTCCCCGAGCTGCTGCTCAGCGTCGACGTCCGCAAGCTGATCAACCTCAAGGCCTGAACACCATGCGACGCATCCTTCCCGCCATTCTCCTCGCCCTGGTGCTCGCGGCACCGGCGCTGCGCGCCGACGAGGGCCCCCCGCAACCGGCGCCCAGCCTGCTCGGCGCCGGCGGCGAGGTCTACCACGTGCAGCGCGGCCTCTACCGCGACCTCTTCGCCAACCCACCGGCGGCGCTCGCCGGCAACCCGGTGCTCGCCCTCGACGTCGTGCGCGACGGCAAGACGCGGCGCACCCTGGTGCCCGACAGCGAAGGCCCTGCCGCCGAGCAAGCGGCGGCGCTGGTTGCCGGGGCTGGCGGCGTCTACCTGCTGTGGGGCGACGGCCGGCAGATGACCGTCGTCGGCTTCGCCGATGACGCCTGGGGCGAGCCCTACACTCTCGAGCTCGACGCGATGAGCACCAAGCTCAACCCCCAGCTGATCACCACCACCGACCGCTTCTCGGCCCTCGGTGACGACCAGCCGGTGGCCGTGGAGCGGACGATCCTCCACCTGGTGTGGCTCGATCGCGGGGCCGCCGGCGACCGCGTGCTCTACACCGCGCTGGTGATCGAGAACGGAGTGCTGCGCCGCGTCAACCGGGTCTTCGACCTGCAGCAGATCGCCGGCGGCGGAGACGCGGGGCTCGGCACCGCCGGTACGGCGCCGGCGAGCTTGCAGCAGGGTCCGCAGCTGCGGCGCGGCCGCGACGGCAAGAGCGCCGTCGCCGGCTTCGTCGACCGCGACGGTGGTGAGCTGGTGACCCTCGAGCTGCGCGGGGTGGGCGGTGACCTCGTCGGGATGGCGGACAAGGCACGGGTGGTGATCATCGACATCGGCCGCAAGTATCCCGGCGCCTCACGCTCGGAGATCGCCGACAAGGCGCGCATGGTGGTCATCGAGATTGGCCGGGCGGTGCTCAAGCCGGCAGTCGGCGACTTCGTGGCGGCAGCCTTCCTCGCCAGCGTCGCCGGCTCCGATCCCGGGGTGCCGCTGGAGGCGGCCGCCGGCCAGGCCGCCCAGGTGACCGTCGAACAGGGGGCCTCGCTGCTCACCCTGCCGGCGAAGGACGACACCCGCACCGAGATCCTCGAGGCGGCCGGCGTCGAGGACGGTGCCGGTCCGCGCGAGCTGCTCGACCTGCGGCACGCCTCGCGACGGCCGCTGCCGGCGCTGCCGCCCGCCGACGTGCGGCTGTTCCTCTCCGCCGATGGTGGCCAGGCGTCGCTGGCGTGGGGAGGAGCGGGTTTCGTGCGCTACCGCGAGACCACTCCCGAGGGCTGGAGCTCGCTGCGCACGCTGGCCCTCGGCCCCGCCTTCAGCCGGGATGACGCCTTCGCCCTGGTGGCGAAGCGGCTCACCGACCGCTAGACGAGCCCGGACGCGACGATCGCTATCTCAGACGCCGCCGCACCGCCGTCTTCGGCTTCTCGACGTAGGGCTCGACGTCAGGGGTAGCGCAGCGCGGCAGCGTCTGGCCGAGCGCCTGCTCGATGGCGCGCACCAGCTCGCGGTCCTTCCAGGTGGCGATGGTAGAGACGATGCCGCCGGCGGTGCCGCGGGCGGTGCGGCCGGCGCGGTGGACGTAGTCCTCCACCGTCTCCGGCACGTTGTAGTTGACGATGTGCTCGATCACTGGAATGTCGATGCCGCGGGCGGCGATGTCGGTGGCGACGAGGATGCGGTGCTCTCCCCGGCGCAGCCCCTGCAGCGCGTCGACCCGCTGCTGCTGCGTGAGGTCGGAGTGGATGCGCTCGACCGGGTGGCCCGCCAGCTCGAGCTGGCGCGACGCCCATTCGGCGTCGATCTTGCGTCGCACGAACACCAGCACCGCCCCCTTCTCCTGCTCGATGAGCGAGAAGAGGGCGCGCTTCTTGGCCTTCTCATCGACCATGTAGAGGCGGTGCTCGATGCCGGCGGCAGCGCGCGTCTGGGGCCGCAGGTCGACGAGTGCCGGCGAATCCATGAAGCGCTTGGCCAGCCGCTCGATGGTCGGCGGCATGGTGGCGGAGAACATCAGCGTCTGCCGCCACGGCGGCAGGCGCTCGAGGATGCGGTTCATCTGCGGCAGGAAGCCGAGGTCGAGCATGTGGTCGGCCTCGTCGAGCACCAGGTGCTCGATGCAGTCGAGCTTGACGTTGCCACGCTCGACGTGGTCGAGCAGCCGCCCTGGGGGGGCGACGACGATGTCGGGCCCGCGACGCAGGGCGTCCACCTGCGGCCCCATGCGCACGCCGCCGATGATGCAGGCGGCGGTGAGCTTGTGGTCGCGGCCGAAGAGCTCGAGGAAGGCCTGCGTCTGCAGGGCGATCT
>DASYUP010000063.1:0-7886 GCA_036001185.1 Thermoanaerobaculia bacterium | reverse complement strand
CTGCTGCATCTCTGGCGGGGGGAGAAGACAGTGCGGCGCTATCAGCCGCTGGCGCCACTGTCGACGGCGCAGCTGCGCGCCGAGCTGGCGACCCGCCGCTTCGACGATCTCTGGCGCAGCCGCGGCGACCGCTTCGACTGGATCATCCAGGTGCACCGGCAGCCGGCCGGCTGGATCACCCTCGTCGTACACAGCTGGGACCACGGCCTCGCCGAGTGCGGCTACTCACTGTCGACGGCGTTCCAGGGCAAGGGCATCATGCACCGCGCCCTCACGCGCCTGGTCAACGACCTCTTCGGCCGCACGCGCATGCACCGCCTCGAGGCGCGCACCGCCATCGCCAACGTCGCCTCGCAACGAGTCCTCGAGCGCCTGGGCTTTCGCCGCGAGGGAACTCTGCGCGGCTACTTCCAGCTCGACGGCGACTGGGTCGACAACTACCTCTACGCCATCGTCAAGGAGGACTGGGAGCAGGAGCACGGGGTGTTGGCGGCGGCCCAGCGGTAGGACGCCCTGGTTTGGGTCGAGGGCCCCGGTCGACGCGGCGGTTGTGGTGGGCGGTCGGAGTGGTGGCGGCGCGTTCGAGGGTCGGCGGTCGGCGTCTGCCTGCGGGGCCGGGGGCCGCCGCGGCGGGACCTCCCGGAGGGCGCTTCGCTGACCTCGCGAGATCAACGCCGCCCCGTGCGCCCGGAGGGCGGAGGCGCGCGCTCTTGCTCTCCCCTACCACTTGGCGCGCGCCGGTCCCGCCGCAGCGGCCCCCGGCCCCGACCGCAGACGCCGCCGGAAATCCACTACGGCAACCGCTGCGAATGCCTCGTTGAGCAAAGACGACGCGCCGCTGCGCGCGTCAGCTCATGTCGCCGACCTTCAGCAGATTCCGCACATCCCGCACCCCGTCGGTCGAGCGGGCGATACGTTCGGCCTCGTCCTTTTGCGCCTGCGTCTTGACGCGGCCCACCAGGCTCACCACCCCTTGCGAGGTGCTGACGTCGACGTTGAACGGGTTCATCTCGGCGCTGGCGGCGAGCTTCGCTTTCACCTTGGCGGTGATCGCCCCGTCGTCGAGCATCTGCCCCGCCGACTGATCGCCCACCCGGATGTCGTTGATCACCCGGGCCACCCCCTCGACGCTCCGTGCCTCGTCCTCGGCGATCTGCCGGTCTCCCGGCTCATCGACCACCCCGGCGAGGTGCACCACCCCCTCGCTCACCTGGACGTCGATCTTGAACGGGTTCGTCTTGCCGTTGGTGGCTAGCCGGGCGATCACCTGCGTCTTGATCGCCGCGTCGTCGACCTGGGTCCCTGGTGTCTTGGTGCTGGCGCAGGAGCCGAAGGCGAGGAGGGCCAGCATGCCGAGGGCCAGCCGCCCCCAACCTCGAGTTTGATTCGCGCTCACCTGCGCACCTCCCGTCTTGGTCGTTTGTAGAAATTACCAAGCTGGCTGCAAAGGACGCCTCACACCTGGGCGTACTGGTTGAGGCGGTTGTAGAGCGTCTTCAGGCTGATCCCCAGCACCTCGGCGGTGACCTTCTTGTCCCCCTCGTATTGGTCGAGGGTGGCAAGGATCAGCCGCCGCTCGGCGTCCTCGAGCGAGGTTCCCACCTTGAGGTGAAGGTGCGGCCCGGCCATCGGCGCCTCGCCTCCCAGCTCGGCCGGCAGACAGTCGGGAGTGATCTCCTGCTCGCCGAGGATGAAGGCGCGCTGCACGACGTTTTGCAGCTCGCGCACGTTGCCCGGCCAGTGGTGCGTGCGCAGCCGCTCCATCGTCTCGACGCTGAAGCGCTTCTGCGTCGCTTCCCGCTTGTTGAGGTTGTGCAGGAAGTAGTTGGCCAGCGTCTCGATGTCCCCCTCGCGCTCGCGCAGCGGCGGCAGCTGGATGGGGAACACCTTCAAGCGGTAGAAGAGGTCCTCGCGCAGCTTGCCGTCCTTCATCGCCTCGTCGGGCGAGCGGTTGGTGGCGGTGATCACCCGCACGTTGACCTCCACCTCGCGGTCGCCGCCCACCCGCATGATGCGGCCGGTCTCCAGCACCCGCAGCAGCTTGACCTGCAGCTCGATCGGCATCTCGGTGATCTCGTCGAGGAAGAGACTGCCGCCGGAGGCGCGCTCGAAGTAGCCGCGGTGCTGTCGCTGAGCGCCGGTGAAGCTCCCCTTCTCGTGGCCGAACAGCTCGCTCTCGATGAGGGTGGGTGAGATGGCGCCGCAGTTGAGCGGCAGGTAGGGACCCTTGCGCCGCTTGGAGAGCCGGTGGATGGTCTCTGCCGCCAGCTCCTTGCCGGTGCCGCTCTCGCCGATGAGAAATGCCGTCACCTCCGTCGGCGCCACCTTGTCGATGAGGTCGTAGACGCGTTGCATGGCCGGCGCCGTACCCACCATCGGTCCGAAGCGGCCGAGGTCGCGCAGCTCGGCGCGCAGCGACGAGACCTCCTGCTTGAGCTCGCGCGTATCCTTGACGCGGGCCAGCAGCGTCTTGAGGCGGCCAAGGTCGATCGGCTTGGTCAGGTAGTCGAAGGCGCCCAGCCGCAGCGCCTCCACCGCCGTCTCCACCGTCGCCTTGCCGGTGATGAGGATGACCTCGACCGTCGGCTCCTCGAGCAGCTCCTTGAGCAGCTCGGTACCGCGGCCGTCGGGCAGCATGAGATCCGACAGCACGACGTCGGGTACGTGCTTCTCGAGCTGCTGGCGCGCCTGTGCCAGGTTGTCGGCGGTGGCGGTGTCGAACCCCTCCGCCTCCACCAGCTCGGCGAGCGCCGACAGAGAATGGGCGTCGTCGTCTACCACCAAGGCATGCAGCATCGTGTCACCTCCCTTGCCGTGGCAACGGCAACGTCAGCTCGAAGGTGGTGCCCTCGGGGCCGCTGCTCGCCGTGCGTAGGCTGCCTCCCTGCGACTCGAACATCGAGCGCGCCACGTACAGGCCGATGCCGGTGCCGCTCTGCTTGGTGGTGAAGTGCATGTCGAAGATGCGGTCGCACAGCTCGGGAGGGATGCCGGGACCGGTGTCGGAGACCCGCACCAGGGCCTTGTCGGTGTCGCGCTCCAGCGACAGGCCGAGCTTGCCCCCATCCGGCATCGCCTCCAGGCCGTTGATGGCGATGTTGAGCACCGATTGCTTGACCTGGTCGCGCAATGCGACCACCGTGACTTCCCCTTCTGGAACCCGGCTGTCGAGCTCGATGCGCTGCTGGCGCGCCTGCGGATAGAGCAGCGCCTGGATCTCCTCCAACACGCCGCGCAAGTCGAAGGCCTCGGCTTTCTCGCTCGGTGGCGCGGTCTGCGCCAGCAGCACGTCGAGGGCCCGCCGCAGACGCTGCAGCTCCTGCTCGATGATGCTCAGCCACCGCTGCTGCTTGTCGGCGAGATCCGGGCGCGGCGGCGCCGCGGGATCGAGGGAGCGCCTGAGCAGCTCGAGATTGAGCACCATGGCGTTGAGCGGGGCCCGCAGATCGTGCGCTACGCCGCGGTAGACGCGGGTGAGCGCTCGCAGCTGGGCGGCCAGCCGCAGATCGGTCTCGATGGCTTGCACCAGCTCCTTGTCGCGGAGTTGCACCAGGTAACCGGCGTTCCCTTCTTCGTCGAGCGGAAAGACCTGGCAACGGATGCGGCGCTCCCTCTTCAGGCGTGTGACTTCGAGATCCGCCTGGAGGCCGCTGGTCCGGTCGACGGGGGGTTGTTGCAAGATTCCTTCCAAGGGGGCCAGCGCCGTCCGCCAGTCCTCGGCGCCCGGCTGCTCAGGCAGGCCCAGCAGCTCGCGTGCGTGCTCGCTGGCGAACTCCACCTGCAGGTCCCGCGAAAGCAGCAGCAGGCCGACGTCCATCATGCCGGCGAGCCGTTGCAGGCGACGGTCGGCCTGCAGGTTGCGGCGGCGCTCCTGCTGCAGCTCGCGGCCGAGGCGGCCGGCGACGGCGAGCGCGGGGGCGAACTCGGCGGCGGCCAGGTCGCCGGCGCCGCCCCCCGGCAGCCCCCCGGCTGCCGCCTGCTCGAGGGCGGCCACCAGCTGCACGCTGCGCCGCTGCAGCTGCAGGTGCAGGCCGTAGGCGACCCCTGCCACCAGCACCAGGCCGGCGACGGCGCCCATCAGGAGGCGCCTTCGCAGCTCGGTGTAGAGCACTGCCAACCGCGAGGAGTCGAGCTCCAGCCGCAGGTAGCCCACCAGCCTGCCGCTACGGCGCAGCGGCATCGCCAGCACGTAGGCGCGCGCGCGCGGGCCCTCGCCGCGCTCGGCGAGCAGGCGCGGATCACGGCGGCCATCGAAGAGCTGGTCGGGGGTCGCGACGCGGCTGCCCACGGACACGAACTCGCTGCTGGCGAAGATCTCGCCGTGCTCGTCGACCACCTGCACCGAACGCACCATCGCCGAGCGCCGCGTGAGGGTGAAGATCTGGTTGAGCAGCCGTACCCGATTGCCGGGATCGCCCCCCAGCAGATCGCTGACCACGTCCTCGTCGAGCGCGGCGGCCACCTCGGAGGCCACCAGGTGCGCGGTGTCGTCCATCACCGCGGTGGCGGCGGCATCGAGTGCCTCGTTCGCCCACCAGGCCAACGCGGCCACACCGAGGAGGTAGAGGGCGAGCAGGAGCAGTCCGCGTTGCACCGACAGGCGCACGACCTTAGTGTGTCACGCGCTTGTCGGTGCTCCAGTGAAATGCGCCGAGGCGAAATGCGCACGGCGCGCCGTCGTTGCATGCGCTCGTGAGCGGCAGGCGAAGACCGCGGCGCCCCATGCACCGAGGCAGCCACACGCGGGCCCGGTGGCCCGCGGCGAGACGGTTCTAGACGGCACCCTCCGGCACCGCCGCGGGCAGCTCCTCGCCGGCGAGCAGGCGTGCGTCGGTGAGCTCTTCGGCGGCGGGCGGCGTCGGTGGCGCGAGCCGCGCCACCCACCGCCGGCTCGTCGCCGCCCACAACGGGGCCGCCGGGTCGCCGCTCGCCTCGGCGCGCGCCGCCTGGGCCAGCAGAAGGGCGGCGGCGTAGGAGCGGGCGAGGGCGAGGGCGAGGCGGCGCGCGGCCGCCTGCCGCCGCTCGCCATCGGCCGTCGACTGCAGGGCGGTCGCCACCGCCGCCAGCGTCTCGCGGACGCGGTCGACCGCCGGGGCGGGACCGGCGGGGAGGTGCGCCGCGGCATCGCCGAGCAGCGCCGGCAACGCCTCCTCGCGGTCGAGCGCGCGCAGCACGTCGAGCGAGAGCACGTTGGTGGTGCCCTCCCAGATGGGCAGCACCTGCGCGTCGCGCAGCAAGCGCGGCAGGCCGGTGTCCTCGATGTAGCCGGCGCCGCCGAAGCACTCCAGCGCCTCGCTGGCCACCGCCACCGCCTGCTTGCCGGTCGCCAGCTTCGCCAGCGGCGTGAGCAATCGCAACAGGGAACGCTCCGGCGCCGTGGCGTCGCCACACTCCTCGCGCCCCTGCAGGAGGGCGGCGCGGAAGAGCAGCACCAGCCCGCCGGCCACCTCCGCTTGCAGGCCGGCGAGCGTCTCGCGGTGGAGCGGTTGCTCGGCGAGCAGCCGCCCGAAGGCGCGGCGGCGGCGCGCGTAGTCGCGGGCCAGGTCGACGGCGCGCCGCATGCCGGAGACGGCGGCGTTGGTGTTGTAGAGCCGCGTGACGTTCATCAACGTGGCGATGGTGCGCACTCCCGCCCCCGGCGCGCCGACGAGGGTCGCCGGCGTGCCGGCGAGGGTGAGCTCGGCGGTCGGCAGGGCGCGCGTGCCCAGCTTGTCCTTCAGCCGCTCGAGGCGAATGCCCTGCAGGCGGCCCGCCGCGTCGCGGAGCTCGACGTAGAACGCCGAGAGCCCGGCGCTGCCGGCGGGCGCCGCCGGCAGGCGGGCGAGGGTGATGGCGATGTCGGAGTCGATGGCGGAGGTGAACCACTTGCTGCCGTGGAGGCGGTAGCCGCTGCCGGCATCGTCGCCTGCCGTGTCGTCCCCGCGGATGGCCACCGTCTCGGTGCCGCCGCCGACGTCGGAGCCGCCGCCGCGCTCGGTCATCCACTGCCCGGAGGTCCAGAAGCGCTGCGGGTCACGCGCCAGCAGACGCGGTAGGACGCGCGAGGCGAGCGGCGGCTCGGCCGTCGTCTCCAGCAGCCGCGCGGCGCCGTCGGTCATCGCCAGCGGGCAGAGATAGGTGGCCGCGGAAGGGTGAAAGAGGTAGAGCAGGGCGTGCTGGTAGACCCGCGAGGCGCTGCCCAGGGTACGCTCGTACCCGGTGGCCACCAGCCCCTCCTCGGCGGCGACCCGCTTCAAGGCCAGCCAGCCGGGCGAGAGCTCGAGGCGGTCGACCCGTCGCCCCCAGGCGTCATAGGGCACGTGGCGCGGCGGTTGCGCCTCGGCGGCGGCGGCGAGCTCGAGCAGGTCGCCGGCGGCGCGCTGGCCCAGGTGACGCAGGTGGGGCGCGACGGCCGAGAAGCCGTCGGGCGGCAGCAGCGCCGCCACCAGCGAGCGCAGCAGGGGGTCGCCCTCCCAGGTGTTGGCGAGTCGCGGCGGGTCCTGGAACGTGCCAGCGGGGGCGTCCATGGGCACCTCCGCCCCGAAGCTATACTGCCGCGGTGACCCCGTCCAAGGAGGCGCGCTCCTTCAACGACCACCTCGGGCTGGTCGCCGGCGACGGCGAGATCCTGCTCGACACGCGCGCCGACCACGAGGTGGTGCCGGGCACCGTGCACTTCGCCGTTCTCGCCACCCTCGCCGAGGTCGCCGCGGCGCAGGCGGTGGCGGCGCCGGTGGTGCCGGCGGCCATCGCCCTCAACCTGCTCACCCGCGCCCAGCCAGGTCGCCTGGTGGGTCGCGGCCGGGTGCTGCGCCGGGGTCGCACCCTGGCGGTGGCCGAGGGCGAGGTGATGCAGGGGGATCGGCTGGTCGCCAAGGCGACCGTCACCTTCGCCCTGGTCGGCTGACCGGCGCCGCCGCGTCACCCGACCGGGAACCTTTCCCCGGCTGCGTCGTTACTCGAGTTGGAGGTCGGCCCGTGGGGCCGCTCCACCCGAACATGAGCCAAGCGACCGACGGCGAGCTGATGGGACTGGTGGCCCGGGGAGATCGCGCGGCCTTTGCCGACCTCGTCGAACGGCACCAACGGCGGCTCACCGCCTATCTCGGCCGCCTGTGTGGCAGCGGCGACCACGCCGAGGAGCTGGCGCAGGAGTCGTTCGTGCGCCTGTTCCAGGCGGCGGCGGGGTACCGCGACGAGGGGAGGCTGCTGCCCTACCTTTTCCGCATCGGCACCAACCTGCTGCGCACCGAGGAGCGCCGCCGTCGACGCTGGCAGCTGCTGGCGCCGATGGTCGCCAACGGCAACGGCCATGGCTACGGTCATGCCCCCGGCGGCGGCGAGGAGTCGCTGCTGCGCGCCGAGCTGCAGCGGCGCGTCCGTCAGGAGCTCATGCGGCTGCCCTTCCGCTTCCGCGTGCCGCTGGTGCTCTTCGAGGTCGAGGAGTGGAGCCTCGCCGAGATCGCCGGGCTGCTGGGCTGCCGCCAGGGGACCGTCAAGTCCCGCCTCCACCGCGGGCGCGTCCGCCTCCGGCGGGCGCTCACCCCGTATTGCCAAGAGGGTGCTGCCGATGAATGACGAACGGTTGCGCTCGGCCCTCCGCGAGCTGCCGGCGCCGGCGCCGCGGGCGGGCTTCACCACCCGCGTGCTGGCTCGGCTGGAGCGCTCGCCGCGCCGCCGGCAGGCGCGGACGCTGCCGGCCTGGGTGACCGCCGCCGCGGCGGTGACGTTGCTCGCCGGTGGGCTGTGGGGCACGGCGGCGGGAGTGCAGGCGGTCCAGCAGCAGCGGCGGCGCGCCGCGCTGCAGCAAGAGTCGGCGGCGCTCGCTCGCGAGCTCGCCGCCTTGCGCGCCGAGGTCGCCAAGCCGGCGCCGATGCTCTACCTCGGCGGCACCGAGCAGGTCGACG
>DASYUP010000062.1:0-3750 GCA_036001185.1 Thermoanaerobaculia bacterium | reverse complement strand
GTTCGTCGACACGGTGGCGGCCGAGCGGCTGTTCCGCCACAAGGTGATCGCGCTGCTGCGCGACGAGGGGTTGCTGAGCGAGGAGCGCATCGCCCTGTTGCTGTCGTGGCGCAACAGCGGTTTCTCGGTCCACAACGGCGTCAACCTTGCCGCCGGGGACACGGCGGGTATCGAGCGCCTCGGGCGCTACCTGCTCCGTTCTCCGGTAGCCGTGGAACGGATGCAGCTCGACGCCCCCAGCGCAGAGGTCCTCTACCGGCCACGCCACGTGAGCGGGCCGGGCGCCGCGGAGCGCTTCGCGGCCGCCGACTTCCTCGCCCTCGCTCTGCAGCACGTCCCCGAGCCCCGCCTGCACCAGGTGCGCTACTACGGCCGCTACTCCAACGCCGCCAGGGCGCGGCGCGCCGCCGCAGAGAAGGGGGTTGCTGCGGGTGGCTCGGTGGCGCCGTCGAGCACGTCTGGCCCGGTCACAAGGCCGGCCGATCCTGCCGCCGACGCAACCGAGACGGACGAGACGGCCCAGCGCCGCCGCCAGCGCCGGCTGTGGGCGCAACTGCTCCGCCGCGTCTACGAGGTCGACCCCTTGACCTGCCGCCATTGCGGCTCCCCGATGCGCGTCGTCGCGTTCATCCAGGAGCCCGCGGCCATCCGCAAGATCCTCGCCTACCTCGAGGGCCACAGTGAGCACCGGTACCCCTCCCGCGACCCGCCCGTCAGCGTGGCCACCACCACGCGCGCTGATTGCTGATTCCTGAGACGCCTGCTTCCCCTGCCTCTCCTGCTGGGCTCGGGAGAGGCCCGCATTCCGCTCCCGCCTCAATCGCGATCTCTGCCCCTCTCGCCCTCACTAGGGCCCGCCAGCCGTCGTCAGTACCGCCCGCACCCCATCCCGGCGTCTCACACTCCCTCCACCGACCCATCGGGGGCCCCTCACGGGGCCCCTCCGGGCGGTGGTAGGTTCGTGCGCGGAAAAGCAATCCCCTATCCCTTATCCCTCCCAGCTTGAGCGCCCGCCACATCGCCGGCGGCGCCGGGGGCAGAGGATCAGGCGAGCTGCTCATAGACCTGGCCTTCCTCGCTCTCGCTGGCGCCGAAGCGTTTCGCCTGCAGGTCGAACATGGTGCGGTACCTGCCGCCTTGTGCCATCAGCTCGTCGTGGCTGCCGAGCTCGATCACCCGGCCGTGCTCGAGCACGCAGATCCGATCAGCTTGGCGGACGGTGGAGAAGCGATGGGAGATGAGGATGGTCGTCGCCTGGCGGGTGGCGCGCAGCAGGCGCTCGAAGATCTCGCTCTCGCCGCGCACGTCGAGCTGGGCGGTGGGCTCGTCGAGCAGCACCAGGCCGGCGCCAAGGCGCACGGCGCAGAGGGCGCGGGCGAGGGCGACACGCTGCCACTGCCCGCCCGAGAGATCGGTGCCGCCGGCATAGCCCCGGGCGAGCGGAGTGTCGAGGCTGGCGAGTCCTGAGGCGCCGGCGTCGGCGAGGGCGGCGAGGATGGCGTCGTCGGGGGCGCCGGCGGGGGCGACGTTCTCCCGCAGCGGCAGCTCGTAGCGGATGAAGTCCTGGAAGACGGCAGCGACCCGCCGACGCCAGTCTTCGATGTCGAGCCCGCGCAGGTCGACGCCGTCGACCTCGACCCCGCCCTGCTGCGGGTCGTAGAGACGGCAGAGCAGCTTCGCGAGCGTCGTCTTGCCGGCCCCGTTCTGGCCGACGATGGCGAGGGAGCTGCCGGCGGAAGGGTGAGGTCGAAGCCGGAAAGCACCGGGCGCTCACCGCGCGGGTAGGTGAAGGTGACGTCGCGGAAGCGGATCTCGCGGGCCGGCATCTGGCGCACCGCGACCGGCAGCGCGGTGGATCCTGGGCTGGTGGATGCCGCCGGCGCAGCGGCGAGCACGCCCGCGACGGCCATCGCCGGCTCGAGCCGCAGCACGGCGCCGACCGGTGCCGAGGCGCCGTCGAGCGCCCAGTTCAGGCCGCCGAAGGCGATCATGCCGGTGGCGAGCGCGAGCTGGGCGTAGGCGATGGCGTGGCCGAGGTCGAGCCGGCCGCTGGCGGCGCCGGCGGCGATCGAGCCGATGACGACGAGGTTGGCGCCGGTGACGAGGACGAGGCTCAGGGCGAGCGGCCGCTCGCGCAGCCGGGTGGCCTTGTACTGCAGGTCGTAGAGCAGCTTGCGGCGCGACAGGAAGCGCTCGAGGGTCCAATCGACGAGGCCGAAGAGGCGCAGCTCCTTGGCCGCCGGGGGGTCGACCGCGAGGCGGTAGGCGTAGTCGGCGTGGCGCTGGGCGGCGCGCACCGGCTCGGTGTTGCGCTCTTGCCACACCGCGCTCTCGCGCAGCAGCCAGTGGGTGGCGAGCCAGGCGCCCGCGAGCACGGGCGGCGCCCACCAGGCGTAGGTGAAGAGGGCGAGCGCGGCGATCATGCCGCCCACCATTTCCACCAGGCTGCCGGCGATGAAGTCGACGTTGATGTGCATCGGCGGGCCGGTCATGCCGAGGTCGAAGTCGCGGGCGGCGATGAGGTCGCCGGCGAGGGCGGGGTCCTCGAGGTGGCCGATGCCGGGCGGAGCCACGCAGGCTGCGGTCAGGCGGTCGTACAGCCAGGCGGCGACGCTGCTGCCGAGGTTGGCGCTGAGCACCTGATGCAGCGGCCCCAGCACCTGCAGCAGCACGAAGGCGGTGCCGACGAGGGCGAGCGGCGTCGTGAGGTCGCGGTGCGCCTGGAGGGCGGCGATGAGGCCGCCGCTGGCCAAGGCGAACATGGCAGGCAGCAGCCCGCGCAGCAGCAGCACTGTCCACCAGCCGGCGGCGAGGCCGCGGCTGGCCCGCGGCAGCACGGCGAAGAACTTCCATTCGTTGCGCTCGCGCGGACGCTGGTGGGGGTCCAGAGGCATGGGCAGAGTCTGCCAGCAATCCGGCGGCCGGGATTGCATGGATTTTGACCTCGGTCGATCAGGTCGGTGACTTCTGCCAGGCGCGGTTTGCGAGAGAGGAGTAGGAACCCAACGACAACCCACTCCCGGAGCCAAGCAAAGCCATGCCCACCCGCGATTCCCTTGCCCAGGAGCGCCGTGCCGCGCGTCTGGCCTTTTCCCTGGCACTCCTGTTCGCCATGCCACGACCCGGACTGGCCGTGGCCGTCCCCTTCCAGTACGGGCCCGACGATTTTCGCATCAGCAGCCAGGGCGGAACGGGTAACAACTTGGCCGGCGCGTCCGACCCTGCCGTCGCCTACAACCCTGCAGCCAACGAGTACCTCGTCGTCTGGACGGGACACGACCTCACGACCGCGGAGAGCGCCATCTACGCTCAACGCATCGACGCCGCCAGTGGCGCCGAGGTCGGAACCGACTTCCAGATCAGCGGCAGCGACCTCAACGTCGGTTACCCCTCGGTGGCCTTCAACTCGACATCCAACGAGTACCTGGCGGTCTGGGTCGCGAACTTTGCCGTGCGCGGCCAGCGGCTGAACGCAGCTGGTGCGCAGGTCGGAGACGACGATTTCGAGATCGGCGCCAGCAGTAGATTCGAGGAGATCGGTGTCGCGTACAACCCCACTTCGAACCAGTACCTAGTGGTGTGGTCAGGCGGAGAGATCATCGTGGGACAGATCTTGAGCAGCTCGGGTGTCGAGCTGGCTCCCGACGACTTCACCATCAGCGAGTCAGCGGTCGCCGACCGAGGGAAGTTCAAGCCCGCGGTGGCTTACGGCGCGGCTCGCAACGAGTACCTGGTGGCATGGGAGAGCGA
>DASYUP010000061.1:0-16501 GCA_036001185.1 Thermoanaerobaculia bacterium | reverse complement strand
TTGAGGCGGCAGTGTGGCGCTGCTGGCGCCAGTGACGGGTTTCGCACCGGTCTGGCAGTGATCCTGCACTGTCCCCCGGCGGCGCCTCCGGCGCCCCCTCCGAAGGGAGGGCACGACGACGATGAAACCCGCTCAAACGCTCGTGCCGGCGCCCACCGCCGCTTCCCAGATCGCCACTGCGCCGACGGGCAGTCCAGGAGATGCACTGCCATGTTTCTACATAAGAGGTTTCTACGTAAGAGCCTCGCGTGGGGGGGCTTCGCTCTCGTCCTGCTGATCGGCGTTCCGGCGGCTGCCGCGGGCAGCGCCGGTGCGGGTTCGCGGGTCAACACCAACGCCAGCAAGCCGGCGCGGCCGACGTCGCTGCACGCCAAGGCGACGTCGACCACCGAGGCGCACCTGACGTGGAGCGACAACGCCACCAACGAGTCCGAATACCACCTCGAGCTGCGCACCGGCAGCGATCCCTGGCTCGACATGGGCCCCATCCCACCCAACGCCACGTTCATCCAGGTGTTCGACCTCAAGCCGGCGAGCACCTACTTCTTTCGCCTGCGGGCAAAGAACCGCGCGGGGTGGTCGCTCTACTCCAACGAGACGGCGGCAACCAGCTACTTCCAGACGCCTCCCGCCTGCGTGCCGGGCGATGGCGTCATGTGTCTCGACAACGGGCGCTATCGCGTCGAGGCGACCTACGAGCGCGGCAGCGACGTGCACGGCAACGCCCACGTCAGCGCCCTCTCTCAGCAGTCGGGGCTCTTCTGGTTCTTCAGCTCCACCAACGTCGAGGCCCTCGTCAAGGTGCTCGACGGCTGCACGGTGAACAACCACCGCTGGGTGTATGCCACCGGCCTCACCGACCTGCGGGTGCTGGTGCGGCTGGTCGACACCAAGACGGGGGAGACAGCTTCCTACCTCAATGAGGGCGGTGGGGCGTTCGCCCCGGTGCAGGACACCGAGGCTCTGAGCTGCGATTGAGCCGCGGCGGCGCGTCGCGACGCCGGCATCAGGCCGGCGTCACGGGCGTCGCCGGCGTCGCCAGCCTGCCGTCGAGCTCGAGCTCGGCGGCGATCCCCTGCATGGCGGCGAGCACCGTGCCGACGTGGTCCCAGAGGTCGAGCCGGCCGTCGAAGCAGGCGCCGCCGAGCTCCGCCGTCGCCTGCTCGACGTGCTCGCGGTCGACTCCGGCGGCGAAGGCGCGCTCCTTCCACCGCTTCTTGATCGACTTGACCTCGACGTCGCGCACGTTCTTGCTCGGGCGCACCAGGGCGGCGGCGATGATGAGGCCGGTGACCTCGTCGCAGGCGAGCAGCGCGAAGTCCATCGGCGTCTCGCGCCGCACGCCGGTGGCCGGTTCGTTGTGGGAGAGGATGGCGTGCACCACCGGCTCGGGACACCCCTCCGCGCGCAGGGTCGGTATGCCCTCCAGGGGGTGCGCGTCGAGCGTCGGGTGGATCTCCCAGTCCCAGTCGTGCAGCAGGCCGGCGAGCCCCCACTGCTCGGGGTCCTCAGCGAGCCGGGCGGCGTAGGCCCGCATCGCCGCCTCCACCGACAGCATGTGCCGGCGCAGGCCGGCGGCCTGCACGTGGTCGGTCATCAGCCGGTAGGCGTCGTCGCGCTTCATGGCGCCGGGCTGGGGGTGGGCGCGGCGGCAGGCGCCGGCGCCGGCGGCAGCGGCTCGCGCGGATGGAAGAGGGCGTCGATCTCGCTGTCGGGAACCTCCGCCCGCAGCTCGGCGACCGGGAAGGTGATGTCGACTGCCGGTCCCTCGCCGAGCTTGTGCTTGCGCGTGCAGAGCAGGATGCCGGCGGCGCTCTCTTTCCAGTCCTGCCAGGTCCACGGCGTCGGCGCGGCGCTGCCGGGCGCGCCTTCCTCGGTCTCCAGCACGTATTCCCAGCGCTCCATGAGACCGCTCTTGGGCGACACGAAGGCCCAGTAGCGATCGTTGGAGGTGAGGCCGACGCCGTTGTCGAACGACAGCGTCACCACGTCATATTCGTTGCCGTCCACCGTCTTGCGGCCGGCATAAGCGAGGTTCACTCCCTCGTCGAGCCACTTCCAGGGCATCAACAACCAGTAGCTGTCGTTGATGAAGCGGCCATAGGCTCGCTGCAGCCACTGCGCCAGCTCCTCGCCGGCCAGCGCCCGCTCGCCCAGCCATGCCTGGCCCTGCTTGGTGGAGACGTTGAAGAGCACCCGGAAGGGTACCCCCTCCTTGCTCACCCCCTCGAGGCGATAGTCTCCGCTACGGCGGTCCCACCAGTGGTGGTAGCTGCTCGTCACCTTGCCGTCGCGCACCGGCGCGAAATCGAAGCGCAGCAGCCGCGCGGCGGCGAAGCGCTCCTCGCCTCCCATGGCGCTCATCGAGCGGTGGGCGATCTCCACCGCCTTGGGATCCTTGGCGGCGGCGGCGGCCGGCGGGCCGAGCATGATGGCGGCGATGGCGGTCAGCCTGGCAAGGGTGGCGACGGCGCTCTGACAACGCATGGGAGCTCCTCTCTCGAGCGGCGTGAGAAACGGACGACGGAGGAATTTTTTCACTTCTTGGGGCACTTGTAACGGTAGCAGCCGGATCCTCGACGTCGGGTGGAAGCCCTGATGGGGCCGCCGGCCACAGGAGGACCAGCAAGAATGGCAGAGACCCGCACGCTTCCCGTCCTGCCGCTGCGTGAGGCGGTCATCTTCCCTGGTGTGTCGTCGCCGATCGGCGCCGGCCGCCCCGGGACGTTGCGCGCCATCCAGGCGGCGGTCTCCTCGCCCGACCGCCTCATCTTCGCGGTCTGCCAGCGGGAGAACCGGGACAAGGTCACCCCCGACCTGCTCTATACCACCGGGGTAGTGGCCCATATCGACCAGGTACAGCGCAGTGGCGGCAGCACGGTGCAGCTGCTGCTCGACGGCCAGCACCGCGCCTTCGCGGTGCGTTACGAGGAGAAAGACGGCTATCTCGAGGCGGTCGCCCGTGAGGTGATCGAGGGGGCGCCGCTCAACCCCCGCGACCCCGCCTTCATCGCCCTGCAGCGCGAGGTGCGCAACCGCGCCGCCGAGCTGGGGCAGAAGTCGGGACTGCCGGAAGAGGTCGTCGACCGCTTCCTCGCCAGCGTCCAGGAGCCCGGCCGCCTCGCCGACCTGGTGGCGAGCTACCTCGACGTCTCCGCTCCCGACAAGCAGATGCTGCTGGAGACCGCCGACGTCGAGGAGCGCCTGCGCATGGTGCTGCTGCAGGTGGAGCGGCAGATCACCGTCATCGACGCCCAGCAGGAGATCAAGAACAAGGTGCAGCGCGAGCTCGGCGACCGCCAGCGCGAGATGGTGCTGCGCGAGCAGATGAAGGCCATCCAGCAGGAGCTCGGCGGCACCGACGAGGCCGGCGAGCTCGAGGAGCTGCGCGAGAAGCTCGACGCCCTCGACCTCACCAAGGAGGCCCGCAAGGAGGTCGACCGCGAATTCAACCGCATGGCGCGGATCGCCCGCGAGTCGATGGAGTACCAGGTCATCCGCACCTACCTGGAGACCATCGCCGAGCTGCCGTGGAACGCGCGCAGTGAGGAGCACCTCGACCTCAAGGAGGCCGAGCGGGTGCTGGAGGAGGATCACTACGGGCTTTCAGATGTGAAGGACCGGGTGCTCGAGTACCTGGCGGTGCGCCAGCTGCGCCAGCAGGCAGCCGAGGCCCGCAAGGCGGAACAGGCAGCCGAGGCCGCCGCCGCCGCGGCCGAGGCGGCTGCCGCCGCCGAGGCGGCCGAGGCCGCCGAGGACGCCGAGGATGGTGACGAGGGTGGCAGCGAGGCGGCCGACGAGCCCACCGGGGCTCCGATCCCCATTCCGCCCCAGCCGAAGCTGCGCGGCAACGAGGACGACCGCATCTCCAAGGGGCCGATCCTGCTCTTCACCGGTCCTCCCGGCGTCGGCAAGACCTCGATCGCCAAGTCGATCGCCCGCTCGATGGGGCGCGAGTACGTGCGCGTCTCCCTTGGCGGCGTGCGGGACGAGGCCGACATCCGCGGTCACCGCCGCACCTACGTGGGGGCGATGCCGGGCCGCATCATCCAGGGGATGAAGCAGGCGGGGACGCGCAATCCGGTCTTCCTGCTCGACGAGGTCGACAAGCTCGGCGTCTCCTACCAGGGCGACCCGGCGAGCGCCCTGCTCGAGGTGCTCGACCCGGCGCAGAACGACACCTTCGTCGACCACTACCTGGGGGTGCCTTTCGACCTCTCCGAAGTGTTGTTCATCGCCACCGCCAACTTCGTGCAGAACATCCCGGAGCCCCTGCTCGACCGCATGGAGTTCGTGGAGTTCACCGGCTACACCGAGAAGGAGAAGCTGGTCATCGCCAAGCGCTTCCTGCTGCCGCGCCAGCTCAAGGAGAAGTCGCTGTCGCCGGCGCAGCTGGAGATCACCGACGAGGCCCTGCTCGAGGTGATCAGCCGCTACACCCGCGAGGGCGGCGTGCGTCAGCTCGAGCGCTCGCTCGGCCAGCTGGCGCGCAAGGTGGCGCGGCGCATCGCCACCGGCGAGGCGGACAAGGTGCGGGTCGACCATGGCGAGGTGGCGGCGCTCATCGGCCGGCCGAAGATCCGCCCCGAGGTGGCCATGCGCGAGGACAAGGTGGGAGTCGCCACCGGCATGTACTACACGCCGGCGGGGGGCGACATCATGTTCGTCGAGGCGGCGACCATGAAGGGCAAGGGCAACCTCGTCCTCACTGGCCAGCTCGGTGACGTCATGAAGGAGTCGGCGCTCGCCGCCTGGAGCTACGCGCGGGCGCACGCCGACGACCTGCACATCGACCCCAACCAGTTCGAGCGCGACGTGCACATCCACGTGCCGGCGGGGGCGATCCGCAAGGACGGCCCCTCGGCCGGCATCACCATGGCGACGGCGCTGGTCTCGGCGCTGTCGCAGCGTCCGGTGCGCCATGACCTGGCGATGACGGGGGAGATCACCCTCTCCGGGCAGGTGCTGCCGATCGGTGGCGTCAAGGAGAAGGTGCTCGGCGCCGTGCGCTCGGGCATCACCGCCGTGGTGCTGCCGGCGGAGAACGAGCCCGATCTCGAGGACCTGCCGCCGGAGGTGCGCGAGCGCATCAAGGTGCATCCGGTGGCCGATCTCTCCGCGGTGCTGGCGCTGGCGCTGGCGCCGGCACCTGGCGCGGTGGCCGACGCGGCCTCGCCGCCGATCGCGGCGGCGGGGCTTACCCCGACCCGTGACAGCGGCGGCGAGACAGGCATCCGGCACTAGCGAGAT
Organism: Thermoanaerobaculia bacterium; assembly: GCA_036001185.1. GTDB lineage: Bacteria > Acidobacteriota > Thermoanaerobaculia > Multivoradales > JAIOJS01 > DASYQD01. Next base: position 11,251 of record DASYUP010000061.1, on the reverse strand, counting down.
CGCGAGGTAGGTCGCGTCGACATCGCCGCTTGCGGGGTGAAGGGAGCGCGACTGCCCGCGCAGGCGGCTCGCTAGTATCCTCCCCACGATGGCTTCCAATTACGGCCGGCCCACCATCAGCTTCGGCTTCTCGCATGGCATGCCGCGCGACGTGCTGGCGCTGCTGGCGATCGTCTTCGTCACCTTCTCGCTGCAGTTCTTCGCCCAGACGGCGTGGATCACCGAGCTGCTGCGGCTGACGCCGCACGTCTGGGAGCACGGCTGGCTCTGGCAGCTGTTGACTTATCCGTTGGCCGGCACCGGCGACGGCTTCCTCATCGTGCTGGAGCTGTTCTTCCTCTTCTTCTTTGCCCGCGACGTGCTGGCGCGGCTGGGACGCGCGCGCTTCTGGCGCCTGCTGCTGAGCGCCTGCGTCGCCGGCGGGGTGGTGGCGCTGCTGGTGGATCTCGCCGCTCGCGCTCTCGGTCGCGTGCCGGAGGCGTCGCTCACCCTGCTCCAGGGGCAGCACATGCTGTTCGTGGTGGCGATCGCCGCCTTCGCCGTGCTCTATCGCGAGGCGCAGATCCTGCTGATGTTCATCCTCCCCATCCAGGCGCGCTGGTTCCTGCCGCTGGAGGTGCTCTTCGCCTTCATCGGCTTCCTGCGCAGCCACGACCTGGCCGGCTTTCTCGGCATCTGCACGGCCATCGCCGTCGTCTGGGCGATGCTCAACCGCGGGCGGTCGGGGGCCAAGGCGCGCGACGGGTGGCTGCGCCTGCAGAGCTGGTGGCTGCGCCAGCGGATGAACCGGCTGCGGCGCAAGCGGGGCTTCAAGGTGGTGGACGATCGGCGGGGCGACCCGTGGCTTCACTAGGCGCGATCTACACGGTCGGGCACTCGACGCGCCCGGTGGAGGAGCTGATCGCGCTGCTGCGTGAGGCCGGAGTGGAGCTGCTGGTCGACGTGCGGCGCTTTCCCGGCTCGCGGCGGCACCCGCAGTTCGGCGCCGAGCCTCTGGCGGCGGCCCTCGCGGCGGCGGGAGTCGACTACCGCCATGAGCCTCGCCTGGGTGGCCGGCGGCGGCCCCTCGCCGGCTCGCCCAACGACGCCTGGCGCAACGAGCAATTCCGCGGCTACGCCGACCACATGGCGAGCGAGGAGTTCGCCTCCGCCCTGCGGACCCTCACGGTGGAGGCCCACCGGCGGCCCACGGCGGTGATGTGCGCCGAGGCGCTGCCCGCCCGTTGCCACCGCAACCTGCTGGCCGACGCGCTCGACGTCGGCGGCTGGGAGGTGGTCCACCTGCTGGCCCCGGGGCGGGTCGAGCGGCACCGGCGCCACCCGCAACTGGCTGTAGGTCCCGGCGGCCGCTTCACCTACCCCGCGGCGGCCGCCGCCCAGCCGCTGCTGCCAGGCCTGGAGGGGAGCAGCCGTTGAAACTCCGGTGCCCCCCTTTCGTATCACCTGTGCCATGACCATCGTCCGGCTGCCATGACTAGCACGCGCACCCTCGCCGTCGCTTCCGCCCTGGCGTTGACCGGGGCCGCGGGAGCCTGGGCGGGGAGCGCCAGCGAGCGGGTGGAGCGGACCCTGACGCTGCCGGCCAGCCGCCAGGTGGTGGTGGAGAACTTCAACGGTTCCGTGGCGGTCACCGGCTGGGACCAGGCGCAGGTGCGACTGGTGGCGGTCAAGACGGCGCGTGCCGCCACCGATGGCCGCGCCCGCGCCTACCTGCACGATCTCGGAGTGCAGATCGACCAGCGCGGCGACAAGCTGGTGATTCGCACCAAGAGCCCCGGCGCCGAGGGCGGCATCAAGGGCTGGCTTGCCTGCGCCGGGGTCGACGGCGAGGTCTCCTACCAGCTCAGCCTGCCGCGCGAGACGGAGCTCTCGGTGAGCACCGTCAATGGCAACGTCGAGATCGTGGGGTTGGTGGCGCCGGTGCGCGCCGCCTCCACCAACGGCAACGTGGTGGTGCTGGAGGTGGGCGGCGAGGTGGACGCCAGCTCCGTCAACGGCAGCATTCGCGTCGGCATGCGGCGGGCCGAGCCGCGCTCGGCGATGGAGCTGTCGACCGTCAACGGCAGCATCCTGGTCATCCTGCCCGACGACTTCCGCGCCTACGTCGATGCGCGGACGACCAACGGCAGCGTTGGCAGCGACCTGCCGCTGCTCGTCGAGGGACACCGCAGCCGCAGCCGGCTGGTGGGACGCCTCAACGGCGGCATCACGCGGCTGACGCTGCGGACGACCAACGGCAGCATCTGGCTGAAGAAGCCCTAGCGCTCGCGGAACCACCCCAGCCGTTCTCGTCTAGCATCCGCCGGTGACCGCGGTCCCCGGCAACGAGCTCCGGCTCGCCTGCTTCGTCACCCCGCACGGGTTCGGCCATGCGGCGCGGGCCTGCGCCGTGCTCGCCGCGCTCGCCGCCCGCCGGCCGCTGGCGGTGGAGCTGTTCACCACCGTGCCGGAGTGGTTCTTTCGCGACTCGCTGGCGCTGCCCTTTACCTGCCACGCCGTGCGCACCGACGTCGGCCTGGCGCAGCGCGATGCCCTCGACGAGGACTTACCGGCGACGGTGCGCGAGCTCGACGCCTTTCTCCCCTTCGACTCCAGGCTGGTGGCGCGCCTCGCCGCCACCGTGCGCGAGCGCGGCTGTGCCGCCGCGCTCTGCGACGTGGCGCCGCTGGGGATCGCCGTCGCCCGCGCCGCCGGCCTGCCGGTGGCGCTGGTGGAGAACTTCACCTGGGACTGGATCTATGCCGCCTACGGCGACCGCACACCCGGCCTGCGGCCGCATGCCGACTACTTGTTCGCCTGGTTCGCCGGCGCCGACCTGCGGGTGCAGAGCGAGCCGGTCTGCCGTCCCTGGGCCGGGGCGGTGCGGGTGCCGCCGGTGGCGCGGGTGCCGCGCCGCCGACGCGATGAGACGCGCGCCCGACTGGGCATCACGCCCGAGCAGCGCGCCGTGCTCGTCACCATGGGGGGGATCCGTTGGGACTATGGTGCGCTGGTGACGGGAACGGGGCCGTCGCTGCCGCCGGGCGTGGTGCTGGTGGTGCCGGGAGGTGCGCCGGAGTCCCACCGCCTGCTCGATTCCGCCGGGCAGGCCCGGGCGCTGCTGCTGCCCTTCCACTCCGACCTCTACCACCCGGACCTGGTAGCCGCCGCCGACGCGGTGGTGGGGAAGCTCGGCTACAGCACGCTGGCCGAGTGCTGGACCGCCGGCGTGCCGTTCGGCTTCATTCCGCGCCACGGCTTCCCCGAGTCGCCGGTGCTGGAAGAGGCGCTGCGCGCCGCCGGCGCTGGTGTCCCCGTGCCGGCGGACGCCCTGCGCCACGCCGCGGCCGCTTCGAGCTGGGCCTGGCTGGACGAGGTGCTGGCCCTGCCGCGCCTGCCTGCCGGTCGCGTGCGCGGCAACGACGCGGCCGCGGCGGCGCTCGACGGCTGGTTGGTGCCAGCCGTCAGCGGCTGACGCGACGCCGCCGCGCCGTCACTGGGGCGCCAGCAGCAGCTCGAGCCGGTTGTCGACGGCGTCGAGGCGCAGGAGCTTGACGCGCGGTGAGGTGAGGTCGATCACCACGTGAAGCTCCTTGCCCTCGGTGTGGTATCCCACGCGCACGCCCTTGACCTCGGCTGTCGAGAGGGCGACGGTGGGCCGGCGGTAGCTGTCGTCGACCCCGCGCAGCCGCACGACCTCGCGAGGGCTGTCCCCCTCGAGCCGGAAGTGGCTGAATGCATCGGCGGGCACGACGCCGTTGGCGACGATCGTCACCACGGTGCCGGCGGTGGTGCGCTGGCCCCAGATCTCCTCCACGCTGCTGAAGCGAGCGCCGCTCGCGAGGCGCGGCAGCAGGGGTGAGCCTGCCGGGGTCACCGGCGCGGTGGCTGAGGGCAAGCCGGGGGCCGCGGGTCGCGGCGCGGCACCGGTCGCTGGCGGCGCGCCGCCGCTGGTGGGGGCCGCTGCCGAGGCCCCTCCGGGTGCCGGTGCCGGAGCGGCCGCACCGCCGGCCGGCTTGGGCTTGCCGCCGACGTCGTAGGTGAAGGAGGGCGGCGGCTCCGCCGGCTGGGCAATCGGCCCGCCGGGCGCCCAGGCAGGCAGTAGCCGCGGAAAGCGCAGGTAGATCACTCCGACGGCGACGGCCAGCAGCAGCACGAGGCCGGCGGCAACCGGCAGCAGGCGCGACCGGCGGCGCGCCGGCGGGCGGCGGCTGGGCGGCGGCCGCAGCGAGGGCGGCACCGGTGGCGAGCGGGGCGCCACGGCCGGCGCCGGCTTCACCGGCGGCGAGCGACGGCCGATCGGTGGTGTCAGGCGCGGCGCCGGTACGTCCGGTGGCGGCAAGGTGCCGAGGCGCACCGTCTCCCCTGGCAGCTCGCCAGGCCGCGCCGTGTCGCTGAAGGCGCGGGCCACCTCGTCGAAGCCTGCCGGCACCACGCGGGGCCGCGGGGCCGGCGGGGTGGACGAGGGGGATGCGAGGGGCGCCATGGCGGCGGGGCGCAGCAGCTGTCGCGGGCTGTGCGAGACGGTGGGGTCGTCCTCGAGGCTGCCCAGCAGGCTGGTCTTCTCGACGGGCTCGAACCTGGAGGCCCGCAGGTCGGTGGCGGAGCCCTCCTCGAGCGCGATCCCCTGCACCTCCGCCCCGTCCCATGACTCGTCGAGCTCGGGCAGGAGCTCGGTGCGCTCCGCGTCGAGCTCGGGAAAGGACTCGCTCTCGGGCGGCGACGGCCGCGGCGGCGGCGCGACCGCGGAACGCGGCGGCGCCGGCGGCGGAGTGAGCCGGGGCGGCGGCGCTGGTGCTGCGGCGGCAGGCGGCGTTTGCGGGGGCGCCGCTGCACGGGCGGGAGAAGCGGCCGGCCTCGGCGGTCCGGTGCCGGGTGTCGCTGCCGCTCGAGACGGCGGCGCAGCCGTCCTTCCCGGCGGCGGGGGCGCCGGGGCGACGGGCGCAGCGGTGGGGTGGAAGACGGGCGAGGGAGGCGGTGGCTTCGAAGTCACCGCCCCGGGCGGCGCACCGCGCAGCGGTGGCGGCGGGAAACCCGGGGACTCCAGCTCGAAGGGTGTTCCGCCGTGGGCCACCTGCTCCTGCACGATGCGCTCGATCAGCTTGCGGCTCTCGCTCGAGAGGTCGAGGAAGCGGACCCCCATCCCCATCGGCCGTTCCGGCCCGTCGTCTCCTTCCCGGATCCAGACCACTTCGGCGATTCCCTGTACCAGCTTGAAGTCGTCGGTGAGCGAGAGCTCGAAGTCGAAGATGGTGCCGATGGGCTTCGGCGAGGTGGTGCGGATGAACATCCCGCCCATCGACAGGTTGGCGGAGTATTCGGTGATGAAGCCCCGAAACTCCTTGAACTTCAGGGAGATCTTCCGCTCGAGGGGGACCCTTCGGCGTTCCGGGTCGGTCGTGGACGACGGGTCGGAAGGGTCTGCGCTCATCGCACCTCGGTGTGACGGCAATTATAGGATCACAGACCCCGCTCCTCTGCGGGATGGCCGTTTGCGGGTGCCATGCCCCCGCCACCTGGAGAGCACTGCATGCCGAGACATCGTGCGCGCTGGTCGTCCGCCATCTGCCTCGCTGTTGCCATCTCGAGCCCCGCTCCCGTCGTGGCGTGGGCCGCCGCGAATGTTCCGGCGCCGGCGTCTACCCGCCCGGCGGCCGGTGAGGCGTTGCCCAAGGTCGCCGACAAGGTGGCCGGCTTGACCGCCCGCCCCGGTCTGCTCACCACCTATCTCGATCGCGACCGCGGCAAGCTCTGGCTCGAGCTGCCGCCGCCGGGGGCCGAGGGCCTGGTCGGCGAGTACCTCTACGTCGAGGGGCTGGTCACCGGCGTCGGCTCCAACCCCATCGGCCTCGACCGCGGCCAGCTCGGCGACTCCAAGGTGGTGCGTCTGCGCCGTCTCGGCCCGCGCGTGCTGCTGGAGGAGCCGAACCAGGGGTTCCGCTCGCTCTCCACCGACCCGCTCGAGCGCCGCGCCGTCGCCGAGTCCTTCGCCACGTCGGTGCTGTGGGGCGGTGAGGTGGCGGCGCTCGACGTCGATGGGCGCGCCCTCGTCGACTTCACGTCGTTCGTCGTGCGCGACGCACACGGCGTGGCGCGCACGCTGCAGCAGACGGGCCAGGGCAGCTTCGACCTCGACGCCGGCCGCAGCGCCCTCGACCCCGACAATTGCCTGGCCTTTCCCGACAATCTCGAGTGCGAGGCGATCCTCACCTTCTCTGGACGCGATCCTGGGAGCGAGGTGCGCGCCACCGTGCCGCAGCCGCAGGCGGTCACGCTGGTGGCCCACCACTCGCTGATCAAACTGCCCGACGACGGCTACCGCACGCGCGCCTTCGACCCCCGCACCGGCAGCTTCGGCATCACCTTCATGAACTACGCGGCGCCGCTCGGACAGCCGCTGGCTACGCGCTGGATCTCGCGCCATCGGCTGCAGCACGCCACACCTGGTGATGCCGCGTCGCCCATCGTCCATCCGCTCGTCTACTACGTCGACCCGGCGACTCCCGAGCCCATCCGCACGGCGCTGCTCACCGGCGCCGGCTGGTGGGCCGACGCCTTCGCCAATGCCGGCTTCCCTGGCGGCTTCCGCGTCGAGCTGCTGCCGCCCGGCGCGCACCCGCTCGACGTGCGCTACAACGTCATCCAGTGGGTGCATCGTGCCACTCGCGGCTGGTCGTACGGCGGCGGCGTCATCGACCCGCGCAGCGGCGAGCTGATCAAGGGCCACGTCACCCTCGGCTCGCTGCGGGTGCGGCAGGACATCCTCATCTTCGAGGGGCTGCTCGGCACGGCAAAGACCGGCAGCGGCGCAGCCGACGACCCGGTGCAGCTGGCGCTCGCCCGCATCCGCCAGCTCGCCGCTCACGAGGTGGGGCACAGCCTGGGGCTGGCGCACAACTTCGCCGCCTCGACGTACGGCGGTCGCGCCTCGGTGATGGACTACCCGGCGCCGCTGGTGCGGCTCGGCGCCGACGGCAGGCTCGACGTCTCGCAGGCCTACGCCACGGGCGTCGGCACCTGGGACGTGCAGGCCATCCGCTACGCCTACACCGAGGTGCCACCGGGAAGCGACGAGAAGACGACCCTCGACCGCCTGCTCGCCGAAGGCGAGCGCGAGGGGCTGCTGTACATCACCGACGAGGACGCGCGCCCCGCTGGCGCGGCGCAACCCTGGGCGAACCTGTGGGACAACGGGCACGACCCGGCGGTGGAGCTCGAGGAAGTGCTGCGCGTGCGACAGACGGCACTCGCCGCCTTCGGCGAGCGCAACATCGTCGCCGGCCGGCCGCTCGCCGAGCTGCAGGAGGTGTTGGCGCCGATCTACCTCTGGCACCGCTACCAGGTGGACGCGGCGGCGAAGACCCTCGGCGGGCTCGACTACCAATACTCGTTGCGCGGTGACGGCAGCGCCGCGGGCGCGGCGCCCGGCGCCAGGTTCGTCGACCCGGCGGTGCAGCGACGGGCCCTCGCGGCGCTGCTGTCGGCCATCCGCCCGCAGGCCCTCGACCTGCCGGAACCGGTGCTGCGCCTGCTGCTGCCGCGCCCCTTCGGCTACCAGAACAACCGCGAGATGTTCCACGGCCAGACCGGCCTCGTCTTCGATCCGCTGGCCGCCGCCACCACCGCCGCCGACCTCGTGCTGCAGGCGGTGCTGCAGCCGGAACGGCTGGGGCGGGTCGCCGACTTCCACCGCCGCGAGGCGAGCCAGCCGGCGCTCGAGGAGGTGCTCGGCGCGGTGGTCGCCGCCGCCTTCCCGCCCCACCCGGCAGCCAACGCGCGGTTGGCGGAGGTCGGCCGCATGGTGCAGCGCGTCACCGCCGACCGGCTGGTGGCCCTCGCCGCCGCCGAGGACACTCCCTACGCGGTGAAGCTGCGGGTGGAGGCGGAGCTGCGGCAGCTCGAGCGGCGTCTCGCGGCGCCGGCTGCCGATCCGGCGGAGGCCTCCCACCGCGCGCTGCTGCGCCGCGACCTGCAGCGCTACCGCGAGCGGCGCGAGTGGCAGCCGCAGCAGCTGGTCAAGGCGGAAGAGCCGCCGCCGGGCATGCCCATCGGTACGCGCTGCGACCTCGGCGATGACTGAGCTGTCCGGGGGCGTCCTGCTGGCGCTGTTCGCGCTTGCGGTCGGTTGCGGCGGCGACGGTCGCGCGGCGGCGCCGGCGGAGGGGGTGCCGGTTCCCGGCGCCAGCGCGGCTCCGCCCCCGGCCGCGGAGCGCCTTACGGTGCGCGTGGTCGCCCGCCACCCGCACGACGCTACGGCGTTCACCCAGGGGCTGCTGTGGCACGGCGGCAAGCTCTACGAGAGCACCGGGCTCTACGGCCGATCGTCGCTGCGGCGGGTCGACCTCGCGAGCGGGCGCGTCGAGGAGCGAGTCGACCTGCCGGCATCGCTCTTCGGCGAGGGTCTGGCGCTCGCCGGTGATCGCCTCGTCCAGCTCACCTGGAAGGAAGGCAGGGCCCTGTTCTGGTCGCCCGCCACCCTGGCGCCTCTGGGGGAGCGCAGTTACAGCGGCGACGGGTGGGGCCTGGCCAGCGACGGCCGCCGGCTGGTGCAGAGCGACGGCAGCTCGCACCTGACCTACCGCGACCCGCAGAGCTTCGTCCCCACCGGCACCCTGGCGGTCACCGATCACGGCCAGCCGGTGGCGCTGCTCAACGAGCTCGAGGTCGTCGACGGCGCCATCTACGCCAACCTCTGGACCACCGACGAGATCGTGCGCATCGATCCGGCGAATGGGCGGGTGACCGCCCGCATCGACGCCGGGCCGCTGCACGAAGAGGTGGCGCAGCAGGGAGTCTCCGAAGATGCCGTCCTCAACGGCATCGCCTGGCGTCCGGAGACGGCCACCTTCCTGCTCACCGGCAAGCTCTGGCCCACCCTCTTCGAGGTGCAGCTGGTGCCCTACGGCTCGTAGCGGCCGCCACGGCCCCGCACCTCGCGGCCCATCCGGGACTCGCGATGGTCGTGCTACGAGCCGACCGCCGCCGGCTGCGGCCGCACCCGCGAGAGGATGAGCCGCGCCCGCTCCTCGACGCGGTCGAAGCGGCGCTGGCGCAAGTCGTCGGGCTGGAAGAGCGTGGCCCCGAAGCCGAGCGCGTAAGCGCCCGCCGCCAGCCAGTCGGCGGCGTTGTCGGGGTCGGTGCCGTTGGTGGGCACCACCTTGAGGAAGGGCAGCGGCGCCAGCAGCGAGCGCAGCCACGCCGGCCCGCCTGCGGGCGCCGGGAAGAGCTTGAGCAGCGGCGCGCCGGCACGGTGAGCGGCGAGCAGCTCGCTCGGCGTGTGCCCGCCCGGAAGGGCGGCGACGCCGAGCTCGGCGGCGCGCTGGATGACCGCGAAGTCGGTGACCGGCGAGACGACGAAGCGGGCGCCGTGCGCCACCGCCGCCTCCGCCTGGTCGACGGTGAGCACGGTGCCGGCGCCCACCGTGACTCCAGGTCGCGTCGCCAGCTCGGCGATGAGCGCCAGCGCACCGGGCGTCGTCAGCGTCACCTCGACGAGGCGGAAGCCGCCGGCGAGGGCGGCATCCATGGCCTGCCGCCCGACCTCGCGATCGGCGCAACGCAGGATGGCGCAGGCGCGCTCGCGAGCGAACGCGGCGACGAGAGCTTCGATTTCGGGAGAGTGCGCCGGGGTCTCCACTCAAATCACCGCCGGCTTGGGGGTAGGGACAGGGGAGACGGCCGGCAGGGGAGTGGCCTCGATCCCCGGCGTCGGGGTCGGCGCCGGCGTGGGAGCCAGTGGCGCCGTGGGCGCCAGGGCGCCCGGCAGCTCACCGGGGGCGGAGACGCCGGCGAGGATGGCGAAGGCCCGCTGGTCGAGCTCGACGAGGGCGTTGCGCGCCCCGGCGTCGGTGTTGCGCAACGCCTGCTTGGCGCGGTCGAGCAGCGGCAGCAGCTCCGGCCGGTGCTGCTGGAAGACCTGACCGTATTGCCCGAGCTGCAGCCGCTGGGCGATGCGGTCGATGGCCTGAATGGCGTTGCCGAAGTTGAGCTGGTTGATGATCGCGTGCACGCCGTTGACGTCCTGCTGCAGCTCGATGAACTCGCCCCACACCTTGAGGCGGTCGAGCCGCTGCTGCAGCGCCGCGGTCTCCGCCTCGGCGGCCTGCTGTTTCTGCTGCGCCTCGGCGAGCAGCCGCTGCTGTCCCTGCATCTCCTGCCGGCAGCGCCAGGTGGCGTAGCCGAAGGTGCCGAGGTTGGTGATCACCAGCAGCCCCAGCGCGAGCAACGCCCTGCCCAGTCCAGACATGCCGCCCTCCTCTCGAGCCCGCGCCCTCCACGCCGCCGCGGTGACGATAGTTGAAGGTCCCGCCGCGTACAAGCACGTCGCTTGCCATCACGACGGCGGGCGCCTTTGGAAGCGCCACGCGCGGGCGGTATGCTCGCCGCCGCCGCACCGACGCCGCCGGAGCGGTCTCCCATCCAGGAGGGTCCCAACCAGGAGGACGGGCGATGAACGGACAGCAGTGGTACGTGGCCGTCAACGGGCAGCAGCAGGGTCCGATGAGCGCCGCCGACGTGGTGGCGCGGGTGCGTGCCGGCCAGCTCGATCGGTCGGCGCACGTCTTCACCCAGGGGATGGCCAACTGGGAGCCGATCACCAGCCGCGCCGAGTTCGCCGAGGCCTTCAGCGGCCCGACCGCCGCCCCGCCGCCGCCCGTCGCGGCGCGCCCGGGCACGGCTGTCGCGCACGAGATCGACTACGAGATCTTCGGCCAGGAGATGCAGTTCGTCGAGATCACCCTCGACCCCGGCGAGCAGTGCATCGCCGAGGCGGGCTCCTTCATGTACATGGACCCCGGCATCCAGATGGAAACCATCTTCGGCGACGGCTCGGCGCAGAGCGGCGGCGGTGGGCTCATGGGCAAGCTGATGTCGGCCGGCAAGCGGGTGCTCACCGGCGAGTCGCTGTTCATGACCGTCTTCGGCAACACCGGCGGCGGCCGCCAGAAGGTCGCCTTCGCCTCCCCCTACCCGGGCAGCATCGTCGCCCTCGATCTCCGCCAGCTCGGCGGCAGCATGCTCTGCCAGAAGGACGCCTTTCTCTGCGCGGCACGCGGCATCTCGGTGGGCATCGCCTTCCAGAAGAAGCTCGGCGTCGGTCTCTTCGGCGGCGAGGGCTTCATCCTGCAGAAGCTCGACGGCGACGGCAAGGCGTTCGTTCATGCCGGCGGCTGCATCGTCGAGCGCGACCTGCGGCCGGGCGAGACGAGGCGCCTCGACACCGGCTGCCTGGTGGCGTTCCAGCCCTCGGTGGCCTACGACATCCAGATGG
>DASYUP010000060.1:0-6217 GCA_036001185.1 Thermoanaerobaculia bacterium | reverse complement strand
GCGGTCGTCTGCTGCGGCTGCGGCGCCGCCGTGGCGACCCCGTCGCTCGCGGCGACCAGCACCAGGGCGCCTGGCAACGGCCGGCCGCTGTGCTGATCGATCACCCGGCCGGAGACGAAGCTCTCCGCGGTGTCGGTGCGGAAGAGGCGCGAGTAGGGGTAGACTAGCGGGTTGCCGGCGAGGTCGCGAACCGCTTGCGACACTTGCAGGCGCAGCGTCCCGGGAGGCGGCGCCGCGGCCAGGTCGAGGCGGGCGGTGGCGCCGTCGGTGGAGAGCACGACGCTGCCGCTGAGCGCGCCGGCGCTGCCCTCGGCCGAGAGGGCCCCGGCCACGCTGCCGGCCTCGACCGGCTCGCTGAAGCGCACGGTGAACGAGCTGCCCTCGAAGGTCGCGCCGAGCACCGCAGGCGCGCGGCAGTCCTGGATCACCTCGACGACGGCGGGCGCCGAGCGGTTGCCGCGCAGGTCGGTGGCGGTGACCTCGAGCCGGTTGAGCGCATCCGCCAGCAGCGCCACGTCGACGCTGAAGTGACCGTCTGAGCCGGCGCCGGTCTGCGCCCAGGCGGCGCCGCCGACGACGGCGATACGGGTGGCGGGCTCGGCGGTGCCGCTCAGCGCGACTCGCGAGGCGCACCTCCGCTGCGGGGCGATGGCGTCGAGCACCGGGGTCGCCGGCGCCGTGGTGTCGGCGGTGGTGAAGGTGAGCGTGGGCGGATCGGCGAGCGGGTTCGCTGCCCGGTCGGTGAGCGCTGCGGTGAGGACGAGGCGCAGCTCGGTCTGCGCCGGCAGCGGCGTGCTGGGACGCAGCGTCAGCGTCGAGCCGTCCTGCGTCGCCACGGCCGCGAGCGGCGCGCCGGCCATGGTGGTGAGGCTCCACCCGCTGGTGACCGGCGCCAGCGGCTCGGAGAAGGTGAGCCGGAAGGTCGACTCGGGATCGATCGCCAGCGCACCGGAAGCGGGCTCGCTGCCGACGAAGGTGGGAGCGGCGGTGTCGCGATAGACGACCCGGGTGTGGGCGCCCTGGTTGCCCAACGCGTCGGTGACGCGGGCGATCAACCGGTTCTCACCCTCGACCAGCGGCACGTCGGCGGCGAACTGGGTGCCGTCGACGGTCGCAGGTGCGCCATTGACGGTGACGGTGAGGCCGCTCTCGGCCGCCACGGTGCCGGCCACGTGCACGGTCGCCGCCGTCCAATAGGAGCCGTCGTCGGGCTGGTCGATGCGGATCTCGGGGGCGTTGCTGTCGCGGAGGATGGCGACCGTCGCCTCGCCGCCGCGGCCCAGGTGGTCGGTGGCGCGCGCCACCAGCGAGTTCACCCCTTCGGCGAGCGGCACGCGCACGCTCCACGTCGAGGCGGTCACCGTGGCGCGATAGCCGTTGACTTCGACGCGGTCGAGGTGCGGCTCGATGACACTGCCGGAGACGGTGATGGCCTCGCCGGGGACGAGGGTCCCGGGAGCGGGGTCGCTGATCGTGATCCCAGGCGCCTGGGTGTCCACCTCTACCGAGCGCGCCACCTGCGCGCTGTTGCCGGCGCGATCGCGCGCCTCCACGAGGAGCTCGGTCGTGCCCTCGGACAGGGGCACCTGTTGCGCCTGGAACGAACCCGGCGACAGAGCAGCAGCGGTGCCGTTGACGGTCACCGTGTCGAGGTTGGGATCGCTGACGGTCCCGCTGACTGCCACCGTGGCGGCGCCCAGCAGCGCCGCGGCGGCGGGCTGCGCGATCGTCACCGCCGGCGGGGTGGCGTCGCGGACGAGACGGTGCACCCACTCCGCGGCGTTGCCCGCCGCGTCGCGGGCGCTGAGGGTCCAGCTGCGCTGCCCCTCCGCCAGTGGATAGGGACCGGCGCTGAAGGTACTCCCCTGGAGCGCCACCGCCTGTCCGTCGATGCTGAGCGAGACGGCGTCGGCAACGGTGCCGGTGAGGGTGACTTGCGAGGCGGAGAGCAGGCTGTCGCGCGGCGGCTGGACGGTGAGGAAGGTGGGCGGCGTGGTGTCGATGGTGAACGAGACCGACAGCTGCGCCTCGTTCTCGGCCGCGTCGGTTGCCGTGACCACCAGCACGTGGGTGCCCTCGGTGGTGACGGCGGTGCCGGAGGTGAAGGCGTTGCCGTCGAGTCGCGTCTCGACACTCACCGTCGAGGCATCGGTGACCTGGATCGTGGGCGTCACCGGCACGCGGAACAGCGCGCCGTCGGCGAGCGCCGCGCCGGCGTGCGTGACCTGGATCACCGGCGGGTCGTCATCGACCTGCGCCGTTCCCGGGCTGGGGAGCAGACCCCAGAGCACCAGGTGCAGCGCGAAGGCCGCGGTCAATCTCCTCCCCTCGCCGTGTCTCCTCGTCGTCACGCTCGTCTCCAGGAATTCCGGATTGGTCACGGGTGCACGAATTGCGAGTCGGCGTCGAGCGTGACCGTCCCCGGCTCGACGACGTCGTTGGTCTGCAACGTGAACTTGCCCTTCACCGTCACGGCGTCGAACTTGTAGACGCCGGCGTAGGCGTCGCCGGTGCCGACGTGACCCGACGCTCCTTGCAGCAGCAGGTGGCGCCGGTCCGGCTGCTCGGCGAGGATGCGGTAGTCGGTGCCGCCGATGCGCAGCCACAGCCCGACGGCGCCCACCGGGAAGAGCGCGGTGGGACTCTGCGGCTCGACCCAGAGATCTGCCGGGACCGCGGCGTCAGGGGTGACCGTGCCGAGGTTGCCCGCGCCGACGACCGGCAGCACCGTCGTCGGCGTGAGGATGCCGCTGAGCGGCCGCTGGATCGCGTAGAGCTTGCCGTGGGTCGCGGTGGCGGTACGCACGTAGATCGTGCCGGCGCCGCCGTAGCGATTGCTCCAGGTGGTCATGCCGCAGTAGAAGATGCCGCCACCCCAGGCGCGGACCTGGGTGGTGGGGTCGAAGCCGGTCAGCACGTCGGCGTACAGCGCCACGCGGCCGCCGCCGCCGGCACCGCTCCACCAGTCGCAGGCCTGGTTGTCGCCGCCCGAAGCGTCGATGAGGCCGGCGCCGCGCAGCAGCGGCGTGTCGATGAGAATGCTGCCCCCGGCGCCCGCACCGCCGCGATTGGGATAGACGTAGCCGCGCAGTGCGCCGCGCGCCTCGATGCTGCCGTCGATCACCACTTCCCCGGCGGTCAGGTCGATCGCGCCGCCGCCGGCACCGCCGCTGGTGTTCTCGAACGAGCCGCCGCCGCCCGGCAGCGCCGGGAAGTAGGGGCTCCCGTACATGGCACCGATGGTGCCGAGCACGTCGTGGTAGGTACCCACGCCGCCGTGGCTGCCGCCGTAGTCGCTCGTCGCGCCGGTCACCAGCAGCGGCGCCCCGCCGGCCGCGCCGGTGACGGCGGCGCCGGGATAGCCGGTGGCGGTGGCGGTGAGCGTGCCACCGGTCGCCACGGTCAGCGTGCCGGGTACGACCAGCCGCAGGACGCTCTCGTTGGCGCCGAGGATCGCGTTCTGCCGAACGATCACGTTCTGCGCCTTGACCAGCCGCGGCATACGGACCTCGCCGAGCTTGACCTCGAGCTGATCGGCGAAGAGCTGCGCCGGGATCACCACCCGCGCGCCGTTGCGCACCGAGATGGCGTCGAAGCGATACTCGCCGCGATAGGTCGCCGCTCCCACCACCCCTGCGGCGCCGCCGAGCAGCGCCTTCGAGCCGTTGAGCCGCAGCACCTGGAAGGTGCCGAGATCGGCGCCCGACGCATCGGCGAGCACCATCCACGAGCCGACCCACGCCGACTTGAAGAGGTCGGTGGCGGTGACCCAGGCGTCGGCGCCGGCCACCTCGAACGCGGTGACGGTGCCGTTGCCGAGGTCGAGCAGCCGCACGTCGGGGCCGAGGCGCTTGGTGCCGTTGCTCTCCGCGCCGCTGTCGACGTACAACGCTCCGTAGGTCGAGCTCGCCGTCTTGACGTAGACGGTCCCCGCTCCCGCGTAGCGGTTGTTCCAGCTGCTCAGCCCGCAGTAGTAGACGCCGCCGCCCCAGGTCTTGATCTGCGTCTCCGGCGCAAACGAGACCAGCGAGCCCGCGTACAGCGCCACCCGGCCGCCGCCGCCCGAGCCCGCCCACCAGTCGCACGCCTGGTTGTCGCCGCCCGAAGCGTCGATCAACCCGCTGCCGCGCACCATCCCGGCGTCGATGACGATGCTGCCGCCCGCTCCCGCCCCGCCGCGGTTGGGATACACCACGCCGCGCTTGTCGCCCTGCGACGCGATCGTCCCGTTGAGCACCAGCTCGCCCACCTTCAGCAGCAGCACGCCGCCGCCGGCGCCGCCCGGGGTGCTCTCGAACGACCCGCCGCCGCCCGACTGATACGGCAGGTAGACGCTGTCGTAGATCTCCCCCGCCGCGCCGCCGTCGTGCGCCGCGCCCGGACCGGCGTGGCTGCCGCCGGTGTCGCTCGTCGAGCCCAGCACGCCCACCGGCGCTCCGCCGCGCGCCGTCAAGGTCGTCGCTCCTGGGTAGCCCTTGCCGGTGACGCTCAGCAGACCGCCGCTGTCGATCGTCAGCACGCCGGTGACGGTCAGATCCAGCACCTCGCCGGCCGCCATCACCGTCGCCCCGTTGCGGATCGTCAGGTTGCGCATCACCGTCTTGCTCGGCAGCCACACCTCGCCCGAGCGCGCCTCGAAGTCCAGCGCCACCACCCGATCCGGCGCCACCACTCGCGCTCCGTTGCGCACCGTCACCGCGTCGAACCGGTACTCGCCGCGGAAGCTCACCGCGCCGCTGATCGCACCCGCGCCGGTGAGCAGCACTCGGTTGCCCGACACCTCCTGCACGCGGAAGCCGCCGAGGTCCACACCCGCGCCATCGACGAGCACCATCCAGGCACCCAACCACGGCGACTTGAATGCCGTCGCCTGGCTCACCCACAAGTTGCCGCCCGCCACCTCGACGGCCGTCACCGTGCCGGTACCCAGCACCGGCAGCTGCACGTCGGGGCCCAGCCGCTTGGCGCCGTTGCTCTCCAGCCCGCTGTCCACGTAGAGCGAGCCGTAGGTCGAGCTGCCTGTCTTCACGAACACCGTCCCCGCGCCCGCGTAGCGGTTGTTCCAGCTGCTCAGGCCGCAGTAGTAGACGCCGCCGCCCCACGCCTTCATCTGCGTCACCGGGTCGAAGGAGAGGGTGTTCGCGGAGACCGTCACCCGGCCGCCGCCGCCGGAGCCGCTCCACCACTCGCAGGCCTGGTTGTCACCACCCGAGGCGTCGATCAGACCGCTGCCTTGCAGCGTCCCCGCCTCGATGACGATGGCCCCGCCGGCGCCGGCGCCGCCACGGTAGGGATAGGCGTAACCGCGCTTCTCGCCCAGGGAGCTGATGACCCCATCCAACACCAGCGTCCCGGCTTGCACGCGCAGCGCGCCGCCGCCGGCTCCGCCCGCGGTGGTCTCGAACGAGCCACCGCCGCCGCCCAGGAACGGCACGTACACGCTGTCGTAGGTCTCACCCGGGATGCCGCCGTCCTGCGGCGCCCCCGGTCCGCCGTGGCTGCCGCCGGTGTCCGTCGCCGAGCCGAGCAGGCCGGCCGGCGCCCCGCCGGTTACCGACGCGCTCGGCGCGCCCGCGAACCCGGCCGCGTTCGAGGACAGCGCGCCGCCGGACTCCACGCGCAGCGTGTCGTCGACGGTGAGCCGCAGCTCGCTGGTGGCAGCCTGGGCCGTCGCCCCGGCGCGCACCGTCATGTTGGTCACCTCGACCCGGCTCGGCAGCCGCACCTCGCCCTGGCGCACCTCCAGGCTCGCCGCCTTGAGCGCGTCGGGAATGACGACGCGAGCGCCGTTGCGCACCGCCACCGCGTCGAAGCGGTACTCGCCGCGGAAGCTCGCGGCGCCCGTCGTCGCGCCGGCGCCGCCGAGCAGCACGCGATTGGCGGCCACCTGGAGGACGGCGAAGCTGCCCAGTCCCTGGCCGGCCGCGTCGATCAGCACCATGCGCGCGCCCAGCCATGCGGACTTGAAGCTCGCCGACTGGCTCACCCACAGGTCGCCGCCAGCCACCTCGATGGCGGTAACGGTGCCGTTGCCGAGGTCGGGCAGCCGCACGTCGGGGCCGAGGC
Organism: Thermoanaerobaculia bacterium; assembly: GCA_036001185.1. Classification (GTDB taxonomy): domain Bacteria; phylum Acidobacteriota; class Thermoanaerobaculia; order Multivoradales; family JAIOJS01; genus DASYQD01. The sequence continues at coordinate 151 of DASYUP010000060.1, read as the reverse complement.
GCTTGGTGCCGTTGCTTTCCGCACCGCTGTCGACGTAGAGCGCCCCGTAGGTCGAGCTCGCCGTCTTGACGTAGACGGTCCCCGCTCCCGCGTAGCGGTTGTTCCAGCTGCTCAGCCCGCAGTAGTAGACGCCGCCGCCCCAGGTCTTGAT
>DASYUP010000059.1:0-2336 GCA_036001185.1 Thermoanaerobaculia bacterium | reverse complement strand
AGGCCCCCTTCGACGCGCGCGATGACGTCGACCTGCAGCTGTCGACGGTGAGTGCCGCCGCCGCTTTCCGGGTTGACGAAGGTCTGAGCGTCGGCCTGGCGCTGGTGCAGGGCCGGGCCCACGTGCACGGGAAGAGGGAGGTCTTCCTGCAGAGCGCGTCGCCGCCTGGCGCCTTCCTGCCGATCGAGCCGGAGCGGCTGTTGGCCACTGGCCAGCTGGCGATCGACGACAGCGACCTCACGCTCAGCACCGGCGTCTGGTGGAGCCCTTCCGAACGTTTCGCCGCCGGGGCCTTCTTTCGCCACGGGGCACGATTCGAGGGCATCGGCAGCTTCACAGAGCGTTCCCGTCCCGACGGCACGCCTTCGACTCGCGAGACAACCTCCACCTTCGCGGCGCCCGACGTCCTGGGCGCCGGTGGTGCCTACCACTTGGCTGGCGGACGCGTCACCATCGCCGCGGAAGTGGACCGCGTTGGTTATGAAGGGCTGGTACGCGCGGGGACACGCAGCGGGCTCGATGGCGTCTCCCGGCAGTACCGGGACTCATGGCAGTACCGGCTTGGTGTCGAATACGCCCACCTGGCGTGCCGACCGGTTGTCGCCTTGCGCGCCGGTACCTGGGTGGATTCAGCGAGCAATGAACGCCAGCTCCAGCAGGCCACCCATTTCGCGGCCGGCATCGGCATCGCCGCCAAGCACGTCCAAATCGATCTCGGCGTGGACCTCTCGGCTACCACGGACACCGGTTCGCTGTCGCTCATCTACAGCTTCTGACCGCCTTCCGCCATCGACGCGCGACAGAGGAGGCGGTGGCGAAGTTCGGCGACGAGAAGCTGCGGACCTACCTCGGAGTGGGGGTGGAGTAGCCACCGCCGGGTCGACGGTCAGGGCTCGCTTGTTTAACACCCTCCGGGGGTGCTGCGTAGTGGAAACGCGCGAGGCTGGAGTCACATCGGGAGTAGTCACCCTGCGGCAATCACTGATCCGGCTCACTCTGCTCCGGCTCACTGTCGGCGGCTGCCTGCTCGCAGCGGCCGCCATGCCAGCGTCGCTGGTAGCGGTCGATGATGACTCGGCGGGCGAGGGGACCGGCGACGTCGCGACGCTCATCGCCATCCCTCTGCCTCGCGATGGCGTCGCGCGGGAGCAGCGGATGGAGGTCGAGGCGGCGATCGCCGCCTCCGCTCGTGCCGGGCCGCCGGTGCCGCCGTGAAAGCCGGCGCCGCGCCACCCTTCCCCTTCTTCCCTCACGCCGGCGTCCTCGGGCGCGACCTCTTCCTCAACAACTTCACCGACCAGGACGACCGCCCCGAGCTGGTGCGCGACTGGGACTGCTCCGACTACACCTACGATGGCCACCGGGGCCACGACTCCTTGATCCGCACCTTTCGCGAGCAGGCGATCGGCGTGCCAGTTTTCGCCGCGCTGCCCGGGGAGGTGCTCGGGGTCCACGACGGGGAACCGGACAGGAACACCGCGGCGGTGCTGGGCGCGCGGGCGAACTACGTGCTGCTGGGGCACGAGAACGGCTACACCACCTGGTACCTGCATCTGCGGCGCGACAGCGTGGCCGTGGCGGTGGGGCAGCATGTGGCCGCCGGCACCCAGCTCGGGCTCACCGGCAGCAGCGGCTTCAGCACCTGGCCTCACCTCCACTTCGAGACCAGCAAGGACGGCCAGTGGCTCGAGCCTTCGGCGGGCCCCTGCCGCGGCGGCGACAGCCTCTGGGTCGACCAGTCAGTGGTCCTCCGCGACTTCTACGTCGCCGACCTCTACCTCAGCCGCCACCCCATCGAGGTCCCCGACGTCGAAACCTTCCTCGCCGACGAGGGCGAGCGGGCGGGGAGCTTCGTCACCGGCCGGCAGACGATCGCCGTGCGCGCCGACCTGCGCAACCTGCCGGCGGGGGCGACCTACCGGCTCAGCGTTCGCAACCCGCGCGGCAGGGTGGTCTACGAGCGTTCGAGCGCCTACGACGACCCGGCTGTCGAGCACCTTTCGCTCGCCGTCTTCGCACTCGAGCTCGACCTCGACAAGGTGGGGACCTGGCGGCTGCGGGCAGAGATCGGGGGCCTGGCAGTCGAGGCGCCGTTCCGCGTGGTGGCGAACAGCCGTCAGCTCGGCAACCGCAGGCCCAACCGCATCACCGCCCGTATGAGCCCCGCACAGGCCGTCCCGGGCGAGGTCCTCACCTGCGCCGTGCAGACTTCACTGATCACCGAGGACCCCGACTACGATCTGGTGAGCTACGGCTACGAGTGGCGAGTGAACAACCGTGTCGTTCGCACCGTCACCAGCGCCGCCACCACCGACCTGCTGGCGGCCGACGTGGCG
>DASYUP010000058.1:0-2792 GCA_036001185.1 Thermoanaerobaculia bacterium | reverse complement strand
CCCGGCAGGTCGCGCCCTGCTTCGTTGAGCCCGGCGTAGCGCGAGTGCAGCTGAGTGCCGCCGTCGCGGCCGGCAAGGATGTCGTAGGTCACTTCGGCTTCGGGGTTGTGCAGCACCTTCTCGACGGCAGTGAGCTTGGCGACCAGCTCCTTGCCGGCGGTCACCAGGTCGGCAGCGTCTTGGCGGTCGGCGAGCTGGGTGGCACGCGCCTCGAGCTGGCCGCGCACGCTGCGGATCGACTCCACCATGCGGGCGATCTCGCTCATGCGGTCGCGCAGCAGCAGCAGGAAGGCGTGCTGCACCTCCTGGTCGGCGCGCGGCGTGGTGACCCGCGGGTCGGGGAGGACGCGCAGCGGCTGCGTCGCCGTCTGGCCGTCGGCGGTGAGGCGCAGCGTGTAGTCGCCGGGCAGCGCCGTGGGGCCGGCGTGCGGGTCGCCAGTGTCGACCATCGCCTTGGGGATGTAGGGGGCGCCGGCGAGGGCGAGGTCCCATTCGGCCCGGTGCAGGCCGGGCTCGGCGTCGAGGTCGGGTTCGGGTTTGGCGGTCGGGCTCCAGTCGGGGTGCTCGGGGCCGATGGGCGACGGCTCGAGCTCGCTGGAGAGCGTGCGCACCACCTTGCCCTGGGCGTCGAGCACGTCGAGGGTGAGCTTCCCCTTAGGCTTCGCCTTCAGCCAATAGGTGAAGCCAGCGCCGGCGGGCGGATTCGACGCGCTCCCCCAGTCGCTGCCGAAGGGGGCACTGGCGACGTGCCAGGCCACCACCTGCCGCGGCGGGAAGAGGCGCAGGGCCTCCTTGGCGATGGCGGCCGACCACTGGCGCACCGGCCCCAGGTCGTCGAGCACCCACAGCGAGCGGCCGATGGTGCCGACCACCAGGTCGTCGCCGTGCACCGCCAGGTCGGAGACCGCCACCGCCGCCGGCAGATTGAGCTTGAGGGACTGCCAGCTGCCGCCGGCGTCGCGCGACAGCATGACGCCACGCTCGCTGGCGAGGTAGAGCAGGCCGCGCTGCACGCTGTCCTCGCGCACGGCGTGCAGGTAGACGCCCTCGTCGAGGCCTTTGGAGAGCGACTTCCAGCTGGCGCCGTAGTCGGTGGTCACCCAGAGGTAGGGGTGCATGTCGTCGAGCCGATGGGCGTCGGCCACCACGTAGGCGGTGCCGGGGTCCCAGCGCGAGGCCTCGATGATCTCGACCGTCGCCCACTGCGGCGTCCCCGGCGGTGTCACCGCCTTCCAGCCGCCCCCGCCGTCGCGACTGACGTGTACCAGGCCGTCGTCGCTGCCGGCCCACAGCACGCCGGCGGTGAGCGGCGACTCGGCGAGGGCGAAGATGGTGTCGTAGAACTCGACCCCGGTGTTGTCGCCGGTGATGGGGCCGCCGGACCACTTCTGCTTGTCGGGGTCGTTGCGGGTGAGGTCGGGGCTGATCGCCTGCCAGTGCTGGCCGCCGTCGCTGCTCCTGAAGAGCACGTTGCCGGCGTGGTAGACGACCTTGGGGTCGTGGGGCGAGACGAGGATCGGCGCCGTCCACTGGAAGCGGTAGCGCAGGTCCTTGGCGCCGTGGCCCGAGCCGTTGTCGGGGTAGATACCGACGTGCGGGGCGATGCCGGTCTTCTCGTCGTAACGGGAGATGAAGCCGAGGTATTCGCCGGCGTAGACGATGTCGGGGTCGTCGGTCTCCGGTGCCACGTGGCCGGCCTCGCCGCCGCCGACGCCGTGCCAGTCGGAGAGCAGGATGCCGCCGCCGTGCAGGCTGTTGCTGGGGCCGGAGACGGTGCCCCAGTCCTGCGCCGCCGCCAGCACGCGGTAGGGGGTGCGGCTGTCGGTGATCACGTGGTAGAGCTGCGCGATCGCCATCGGCGGCCGGTACCAGCTCTCGCCGCCGTCGCTCGACAGCGAGACGCCGGCGTCGCTGGCGACGATCATGCGCTTCGGCTCGCTGGGGTCGATCCAGACGTCGTGGTGGTCCCAGCCGCCGCCCTTGACCGAGCGGATGGTCTTGCCGCCGTCGATCGTCTTCAGCATCGACACCTCGGGGAACCAGACGACGTCGGGCTTTCCGGGGTCGATGGTGAGGCAGCTGTAGTACCAGGCGCGCTGGCGGATGCCGCGCGAGGCGCTGGCGTGCTCCCAGCTCTCGCCCCCGTTGTCGGAGCGGAAGAGGCCGCCGGCCTCGGCCTCGATGAGGGCGTAGACGCGCTGTGAGTCGCTCGGCGCCACGCGCACGCCGACCTTGCCCCAGATCCCCTCCGGCAGGCCGTCGCCCCTGAGCCGCTTCCAGCTCTCGCCGCCGTCGCGCGACACCCAGAGGCCGCTGCCCGGGCCACCGCTCTCCAGATCCCAGGGGTAGCGCCGCACCTGCCAGGTGCCGGCGAAGACGATGCGGGGGTTGTGGGGGTCGAGGGTGACGTCGGCGGCGCCAGTCTGCTCGTCGACGTAGAGCACCTTCTTCCAGCTCTTGCCGCCGTCGAGGGTGCGATAGACGCCGCGGTCGGCGCCGGCGCCGAAGGGACTGCCGAGCACCGCCGCGAACGCCACGTCGGCGTCGCGCGGGTCGACCGCCATGCTGCCGATCTGCCCGGCTAGGGTGAGCACGTGGGTCCAAGTCTTGCCGCGGTCGGTCGAGCGGTAGACGCCGTTGCCGCGCGCGACGTTGCCGCGGATGTTGGCCTCGCCGGCACCGACCCAGACGACGTTGGGATCGGAAGGGGCGACGGCGATGGAGCCGATAGAGTGCGTCGGCTGATCGTCGAACACCGGCTCCCAGTCGCGACCGCCGTTGGTGGAGCGCCA
>DASYUP010000057.1:0-5521 GCA_036001185.1 Thermoanaerobaculia bacterium | reverse complement strand
ACGGTGGCGAGGTCGGCATCGACGCCGGCGCCGGCGCTGCCGACCGCATCGGCGGTCGCGTCGACCGGTACGCTCACGGTGGCGACGGGAACCGCGGGCGGCGGTGCCGCCGGCGGCGGCGCGAGCTGGCCGGCGGCGATTGGGGCCAGCGCCGGCAGCAGGGTGGTCAGCGCGGCGACCATCCGGCGGCGGAACGAGCGCGGAGCGTGTCGGCTGCCGGGGCGACCTACCATCCTCACGTTAGAGCGCCGGCGGAGCGCGCGTCCTTCGCAGATCATCCCTAGCTGACGCCGCCGGTGGGCGGCGGTGTCGGGCCGTCGCCTTCGAGCAGCGCCGAGAGCCGTAGCAGCCGCGCCACCGAATCGCCGCATCCACCAGGGCGGTTGCGCGCCAGCCAGAGCTCGCGGTGCTCGTCGATCAGCGGCTGCAGCTCTGCCAGCAGCGCGCTGCGCGCCGCCAGCGGCAGGGCGGGGATGGGCAGCTCGTGGCCGGCGGCGAGACGCGCCCGCCCGAGACGGGTGGCGAGGCGCAGGAGGCCGGCCACCCAGCGGAGCTCGCGGTGCACCAGGGCACCTTCCGGCGCTTCTGCCGCCGCTCCGGCGAGAGCGCCGACGGCGTCGTTCACCACCGCCTCGGTGGCCTCGAGCTTCTCCTCGCTCATCCCCGCGTAGCGCCGGTGGGCGAGATCGTGGTGCGGGAAGGCGAGGAGGTAGAAGAGGGCGGTGCCGTTCTTCTGCCGCGCGCCGGTGTGTAGATAGGTGTCGGCGAGGGCGAGGGCGACGCCGCCGGTGACGCCGGCGGGATCGTCGAAGGCATGGTGGTCGAGCAGCTCGGCCCAGGGATGGGCGAGGGGGGCCACCGCCGCGTCGACGTTCCACGCGAAGCCGGCGCCGGCGAGGAAGCCGAGGTAGGAGACGGGCAGCGGCTGCAGGTGGCCGTAGTCGCCCCAATCGGTGATCAGGCAGCCATAGGCGCCGGCATCGCGGCCGGCGAGGGCGGCGCCGCCGAGGTTCCTCAGCGCGTTGTCGCCGCGGCCGGCGAGGCTGTTCCAGCTGCTGGTGCCGGGGCAGACCATGAAGTCGAGGCCGGAGGCGGCGAAGCGCCGCGCGTGCTCGGCGAAGGGATGGTCCGCCTCGTATCCCCACTCGAGGGCGATGGCGTCGCGCGGCAGCTCGGCGATCAGCTCCGGCTGCTCGAGGATGATGTCGCCCCAGAACTGCATGCGGTGGCCGCGCGCCGTCACCAGGGCGTGCACCTGCAGCAGGAACTCGAGGTAGACGCGCACGCGCCCCTTCTCGGCGCAGGCCGCCGCCGAGCGTCCCTTGCAGAGATCGAAGGTCTCGTCGAGTCCGACGTTGAGCTCGCGGCTGGTGAAGTTGGGGAGCAGCTGGTCGTAGAGGTCGGCGAGCAGGGCCAGGCTGCGGGGATCGATGGGGCAGAGGCTGAAGGGTTCCCGGCTATCCCCGAAGGGGTGGACGATGCCCGCGGGCACTTCGGCGAGAGCACGGTAGGGCTCGTGCACCAGCCAGCGGTGAAAGTGGCCGAAGCTGTTCTGGTTGGGCACCAGCTCGATGCCCAGCTGCCGGCAGCGGGCGTCGAGCGCGCGCACTTCCCGGGCGGTGAGCGGCGAGGCATCGCGCCAGACGCGCTCGTGACCACGGTAGGCGAAGGTGTGCTCGGTGTAGAGCTGCAGCTGGTTCACCTTCCAGGAGGCCAGGCGGTCGACGAGGGCGAGCAGGGTTGCCATCGTCGGCACCTTGTCGCGGCTGACGTCGAGCATGGCCCCCCGACGCGGCAGCTGGGGCCAGTCCTCCACGGTGAGCCCTGGTAGCTCGGCGCCGCCCGGTCGCGCCGCCGGGTGGAGGACGATCCACTGCGCCAGGGTGCAGGCACCGTAGAAGAGCCCGCGTTCGTCGGCGCCGGTGATGGCGATGCCATCGCCGGCGACGGCGAGGCGGTACCCCTGCGGCCGCAGGCCGGCGGCGGCGATGGCCAGGCGCAGCCGCGGGCCGGAACCGCTGCCACCGTCGTCTTGCAGTCGCACGCCGCGGGGTGAAAGCGCGCCAGCGATTCGTTCGACCGCGGCGCCGAGGGTAGTGGCCGCGCCGTCGCTGCGCCAGGGGAGCGTCGGTGACAGGGAGAGTGAGCCACCGCCGGCGTCGATCCGCTGTGGTGGAGGCCACAAGAGGCGCGTGGCGGGGATCACCGCCGCATCTTAGAGCGCCCGGGTGTTGCACGCCCTGCAAACCGACTCGCTTTGGCATTGGCGGCACCGATGGCATAGTCGGGCGCGATGAGGGAGCTGCTCGCCGCGCCCCTGCTGCTGCTCGCGCTCGTCGCCTGTCGTTCGGCGGGAGCGAGCGGTGGAAGCGCCTCCCCCGCGCCGGCGCCGCCGGCACGAGCGGCCGGCGGGCCACCACGGCCGGAGTGGGTGCTGGTCATCCATGGCGGCGCCGGCGTGGAGCGGCAGAAGCTCGATCCCGGCCTCGAGCCGCGGTACATGGAATCGCTGCGCCAGGCACTGCAACGTGGCAGCGCGCTGCTCACCGCCGGGGGCACCAGCCTCGACGCCGTCGAGGCCGTCGTCACCTTCCTCGAGGACGATCCGCTGTTCAACGCCGGTCGCGGGGCGGTCTTCACCCACGCCGGCACCCACGAGCTCGACGCCGCCATCATGGACGGCCGCGGCCGGGCCGCCGGGGCGGTGGCGGCGGTGCGGACGGTACGCCACCCCGTGCACCTGGCGCGGCTGGTGATGGAGAAGACGACGCACGTGCTGCTGGTCGGCGACGGCGCCGAGGCCTTCGCCGCCACGACGGGCATCGAGCGGGTCGACAACTCCTGGTTCGACACGCCACGGCGCCGCCGGCAGCTCGAGGAGGAGCTCGAGAAGCAGCGGCGGCTCGAGGGCACCGCCACGTCGACCCCGCATCCGGCCGGCATGGGCACGGTGGGGGCGGTGGCGCTCGATCGTTTCGGCCACCTGGCGGCGGCCACCTCGACCGGCGGCACCACCAACAAGCTGCCGGGGCGGGTGGGCGACACGCCGCTGATCGGTGCCGGCACCTGGGCCGACGACGCCACCTGCGCCGTCTCCGGCACCGGCAAGGGGGAGAAGTTCATCCGCGCCGCCGTCGCCTCGCGGGTCGGCATGCTGATGGCGTACGGCGGGCGTTCGCTGCCGGCGGCAGCGGACGAGGTAATCTCCCAGGTGCTGCAGAAGGACGACGGCGGGCTGATCGCCGTCGGCCGCGACGGCTCGGTCGCCATGCCCTTCAACACCGAGGGGATGTTCCGCGGAGTGGCCGACGCCGGCGGCCGTTTCGAGGTGGCGGTCTGGCACTAGGAGACCGCCAGGCGGCGGCGGCGCGGCAGGCGGAGCGGCTGGCGCCAATGATCGTCGCGCTGGCGGCGCTCGGCCTCACCCTGATGCTGGTCGTCTGGCGCTACGCGCCGCCACCGGCGCGCCCGGCCCAGGCGCCGGCGGCAGAGTTCTCCGCCGCGCGGGCGCGGTTGGCGCTGGCGCGGGCGCTGGCCTTCTCGCCGGCGGGCGACGTGGTGGCGCACCCTACCGGCTCCGCCGCCAATGCCGCGGTGCGCGAACGGCTCGCCGCCGTGCTGCGCGGGCTCGGGCTGCGGCCGGTAGTCGAGGAGCGCCGGTCCTGCGGGCGCTGGGGGCGTTGCGCCACGGTCTCCAACCTGCTGGCGATCATCCCCGGGCGCGACCCGCGGCTGCCGGCAGTGCTGCTCGCCTGCCACTACGATTCCGTGGCGGCTGGGCCCGGCGCCGCCGACGACGGAGCGGGCGTCGCCACCACGCTCGAGGTCGCCCGCGCCCTGCTCGCCCGCCCGCGCCTTCTCCGCGAGGTCTGGCTGCTGCTCGACGATGGCGAGGAGCCGGGGCTGCTCGGCGCCGAAGCGTTCGTGCGCGACGCCGCGCGCCGGAGCCGGATCAGTGCGGTGATCAACGTCGAGGCCCGCGGCACGACCGGCCCCAGCCTGCTCTTCGAGCTCTCGCCGGGCAACGCGCGGCTGGTGAGCGCCGTCGCCGACGCGCTGCCGCGGCCGGTGACCAACTCGATCTACTACACGCTCTACCAGCGACTGCCCAACGACACCGACCTCACGGTCTTCAAACGGGAGGGACTGGCCGGCGTCAACTTCGCGTTCGTCGGCGGGCCGCTGCGCTACCACACGCCGCGCGACGACCTCGCCCACCTCGACGGCGACAGCCTGCAGCACCTCGGCGACCATGCGCTGGCGATGGCGCGCGCTTTGGGCGACGCCGGCGGCAGCTGGCACGCCCGCCGCGACGACGTCTTCTTCGACTTCCTGACCTTCCGCGTCGTGCGCTGGCCCGAGCGTTGGACGCTGCCGCTCGCCCTCGCCGGCGCGCTGCTGGTGCTCGTCGCGGTCTGGCTCACCCGGCGACGCGCCGGCGCCGGCGGTCGACCGCTGGTCGGCGCCGCCTGCGCGCTCGGCGCGGTGCTGGTCGCGGCAGGGCTCGGATGGGCGCTGGCCGCGCTGCTGCGGCGCGCCGGTGCGCTGCCCTACCAGTGGGTCGCACACGGCGGGCCGGCGCGGCTGGCGTTCTGGTCGCTGGGCGTCGCCGTGGCGGCGCTGGTCGCGTGGCTCGCCGGGGATCGGTTGCGGGCCCGGGGCGTCTTCGCGGCGACCTGGATCGGCTGGGCGCTGCTGGCCGTCGTCGCGGCTGCGGCGATGCCCGGCGTGTCGTACCCCCTGGTGGTGCCGATGCTCATCGCCGGGCTCGCCGGAGTGCTCGGCGCGCTCGCCGGCCTCGGCATGGCCTGGGTGACGCTGGCGCCGCTACTCGCTGCTGCCCTGCTGTTCTTCCCGCTCGTCTGGATGCTCGACGAGGGGATGGGGACATCGGCCATGCCGGCGATCTCGGCATTGGTGGCTCTGGTGCTCACCGGCGCGCTGCCCGCCTTCGCCGTCGCTCCCCGGCGTACGCGCGCGCTGCTCGCCGTCGCGGCAGCGGTGGCGGTGCTCGCCGGCGCCCTGGGCGCGTGGCTGCAGCCGCCGTTCACCGCCGACGCACCGCGGCCGCTGTCGCTGGTGCTCTATCACGATGCCGAGGCGCGGCAAACGCGATGGATCGCCAGCGCGGCCGAGGGGTCGTTGCCGCCGGCGCTCGCCCGCGACGGCGGGTTCGCGGCCGCGCCGCAGCACCCGTATCCCTGGGCCGCCTGGTACGCCGCCTGGGTGGCGCCGGTGCCGGCGCTCAGCCTGACCCCCCCCGAGCTGGTGACGCCGACGACGGCGCTCACCGCCGACGGCTGGCTGTTGCGGGCGCGGCTGCGCTCGCTGCGCGACGCGCCGACGGCAGGGGTCTACGTCCCCGGCGATCGGCTGCTGTCGGCCCGCCTGGGTGGCGAGGCCGTGCTCCTTCCGCCGGCCCCGGAGCGTGACGCCTGGGAGGTGGTGGAGGACGTCACCGTGCCCGCCGGCCCGGCGGGCGGCGTCGAGCTCGAGCTCGCCTTCCGTGGCACCGAGCCGG
>DASYUP010000056.1:0-9560 GCA_036001185.1 Thermoanaerobaculia bacterium | reverse complement strand
CCAGGTCGACCAGCCGGTCGCGCTCGGCGACCTCCTCGGCGAGGCGGCGGTTCTCGCGCTCGAGCTCGCGCCCGCGCAGGGTGCGCTGCACGGCGAGCAGCAGCGCCGCGCTCGAACGGCTTGCCCAGGTAGTCGTCGGCGCCGGCGCGCACCGCCTCGACGGCGTGGGCGATGCTGCCGTAGGCGGTGACCATGACGAAGCCGGTGCCGGCGTGCTCGGCGCGCACCCGCGCCAGCAGGCTCATGCCGTCGCCCTCGCCCAGCTTCCAGTCGGAGAGGACGAGGTCGACGGGAGCCCGCTGGAGCTCCGCCGCGGCGGCCGGCAGGCTGGGGGCCTCGCCACCAGGTACCCCTCGGCGGCGAGCAGCCCCGACACCAGCCGGCGCTGGTCGGGATCGTCCTCGACGAGCAGGATGCGCTCGCCGCTCAAGCGCTCTCCCCCGGCGGGCCGAGCCCGCCACGATCGCGCAGCCGCAAGGTGGCGCGGGTGCCGCCGCGTGCGCGATCGGCGAGCGTGAGCTCGCCGGCGTAGCGGCTGGTGGCCAGCCGGTGCGCCAGGTAGAGGCCGATGCCGGCGCCCGCCGGCTTGGTGGTGACGTGCGGCGTGAAGAGCCGCTCGCGCACCGAGACGGGAAGGCCAGCGCCCTCGTCGTCGACGTGCACCACGGCGCCGCGCTCGTCGTCGCCTGCTTCGTCCGCGCGCGGCGGGGCGGCCGCCACCGTGATGGTGACGGTGCCACCCGGCGGGCTCGCCTCCACGGCGTTGACCACCAGCGCCTGCAGCGCCGCCCGCAGCTCGGCCTCGACGCCGATGAGGCGCACGGGTGCGGTGGCGACCACGGCGACGCGGGGAGCCTCGCCGGCCGGCCGCGCCTGCAGCCCCTCGAGCGCCACGTCGCGCGCCACCGCCGCGAGGTCCACCTCCGTCGCCGCCGCCTCGCCGGCGGACAGCGCGAGGAAGGCGCGCAGCGCGGCGTCGATGCGCTGGATCTGCCGGCGCGCGGCGGCCGCCAGCTCGGCGGACTCGGTCCCCTCGCCGCGCTCACCGAGGCGGTCGATGGCGAGGCCGAGGGCGTTGAGCGGATTGCGCAGGCTGTGGGCGAGGCCGCGACCGACCTCGCCCAGCTCCGAGAGCTGCTCGCTGCCGCGCAGGCGGTGCGCCTGGGCATCAAGGGCGCGCAGCCGCTCCGACATCTGGTTGAAGGCGGCGACCGCCTCGCCCACCTCGCCCGGTGCGGCCGGCGCGCGCACGCCGAGCTCGCCGGCACCGACCTGCCGCGCTGCCGCCGCCAGGTCGCGCAGCGGGCGGGTGAAGCGGTGCGTTTCCGCCACGCCGAGCAGCAGCGCGCCAGCGAAGAGGCCGAGCGAGGACAGCAGCAGCCGGCGCCGGAAGCGCCCCACCGCCTGCTCGACGCCCGAGGTCGGCACCGGTACCCCTTGCGCGCTGCTCGTGCCGCGCACCACCAGCATGTGCCGCTCGCCGCCGGGGGCCAGCCGGACGTCGATCTCGTGGCGCTCGGTGACCACCTTGCCGTCCGGCCCCATCGACTGCTCCTCGATGACGCCGTGCTCGAGGGGTGGAGCCGGGGGTGCCGGTGTGGCTGCCGGTGTGGCCGCCGGTGTGGCCGCGCCAGCGGGTCGCGGCGTGGTCGCCCGCTCGGCGTGGACGACGAAGACGCGCTTCTCGATGCGCGTGCGCGGCTCGCCCGCGCCGGCGGGGCGGGGCGGCGGTGGCAGGGGCTCGCTGCGCAGCAGCCGCAGCAGGTCCTGACCGACGGTGGCGGCGGCGCTCGCCAGCTCGGTCTCGAGATCTGCCGAGAGCGCGCGCACCAACGCCCACTCGCCACCGGCCAGGAGGGCGGCGAGAACGGCCAGCAGGGCAAACAGCCGCAGGCGAAGAGTCATGGTGGCGCGATTTCAGCCCGGATGCGGCGATAGGCGCAAGGGCCATGCCGGCGAGCGGTTTGACGGTGCGCCCGGCCCGGCGCTACGGTGACCCGGTTTTCACCCGGCGACGGTGTCGAGCGCGTCCATCCTGGCCGGCCGTACCCGTTGGCGGGGCATCTCCTCAGGAGGGCTCCATGAAGCGATTCGCCCGCCTCGTCCCCGTGCTACTGCTGGCGGTGTTCCTGGTGCCGATGGTGGCGCGCTCGCAGGGAGCCCAGCCGGCGAAGCCGTCCCCGCGCGCGCTCATCGCCATCTACCAGGTCGCCCCCGGCAAGCACCTCGACTTCCTCAGGTGGCTCGCCGCCAACGAGGCCATCGACAAGGAGGCCGGTGTCCCGGCCAGCGTGCTCTATGCGCATGCCAACGGCGACAGCTGGGACTATCTGGTGGTGGCACCCGACCTCAGCGACGAACAGAGCGCCAAGGTCGACGAGGTGGCGAAGCGCCATGGCCGCAAGACCGGCATCGCCGCCAGCCTGGAGTTCCGCACTTTCATCAGCACGCACACCGACACGTTCGTGCACGGCCCGACGACGGCCAGCGCGCTGGTCGCCGAGGCGTCGATGTAGGCGCCAGCGGGGCGGGAGGGCGTCAGCTGAGCAGCATGCGGAGGTCCTCCGCCGTCAGCTCAGCCAGCTGCTGCCCCTCGCCGCCGCCCTCGAGGATCGCCTCCGCCAGCTGCCGCTTGCTGCGCTGCAGCTCGAGCATCTTCTCCTCGACGGTGTCGCGGGCGATGAGACGGTAGGCGAAGACCGGCCGCGTCTGGCCGATGCGGTGGGCGCGGTCGATCGCCTGCGCCTCGACGGCGGGGTTCCACCAGGGGTCGAGGAGGTAGACATAGCCAGCGGCGGTGAGGTTGAGGCCGACGCCGCCGGCCTTGAGGCTGACGAGGAAGAGGTTGCAGGCGGGGTCGGTCTGGAAGCGCTCGACGACGGCGCCGCGGTCGCGCGTCGAACCGTCGAGGTAGGCGTATTGGGCGCCCTTCTCGTCGAGATGGCGGCGGACGAAGGCGAGCAGGCTGGTGAACTGGGAGAAGACCAGCACCTTGTGGCCTTCCTCGAGCACCTCGGCCACCTGCTCGTAGAGCGCCTCCAGCTTGGCGCTCCCCGCCTCCTCCCAGCTGGGGTCGACGAGGCCGGGGTGGCAGGCCACCTGGCGCAGGCGCAGCAGCGCTTCGAGCACCTGGATCGCCGAGCGGCCGACCCCCTTCTCCTCGACCTCGTGCAGCAGCGACGCCTGGTAGGCGGCGCGCAGCTTGTCGTAGAGCTCGCGCTGCTGCGGCCGTAGCGTGCAGAGCAGCACCTGCTCGGTCTTCTCGGGCAGGTCCTCGAGCACCTGCGCCTTGGTGCGCCGGAGGATGAACGGCCGCATCCCCTTGGCGATCAGCGCCAGCTCGTTGGAGGTGGCGGTGCGCCCGCTCGACAGCACGTCGAGCCAGGGCAGCCGGCCCAGCAGGCCGGGGTTGAGGAACTCGAACAGCGAGCCCAGCTCGCCGAGGTGGTTCTCGATCGGCGTGCCGGTGAGTGCGAGGCGATGGCGAGCGTGTAGCAGCCGGCTGGCCTTGGCGGCCTGCGACTCGCGGTTCTTGATCGCCTGCGCCTCGTCGAGGATGACGCTGTCGAACTCGACGGTGGCGAGCCAGGCAATGTCGCGGCGCACCGTGCCGTAGGTGGTCACCACCAGGTGGTGATCGCCGATCTCGGCGCGCAGCGACTCGCGGTCGGCGCCGGTGTAGTCGAGGACTCGCAGCTTGGGCGTGAAGCGGGCCGCCTCGTCGATCCAGTTGTAGACCAGGCTGCGCGGCGCGACGACGAGGGTGGGCAGCCGCCCGTTCTTCGCTGTCTTCTTCGCTGGCGAGCAGGTGGCCTGCAGCAGGGCGAGCACCTGCACTGTCTTGCCGAGGCCCATGTCGTCGGCGAGCACGCCGCCGAGGCCGAACTCGCGCAGGAAGTCGAGCCACCCCAGCCCCTGCCGCTGGTAACCGCGTAGGGTGCCCTCGAACCCGCGCGGCTCCTTCTTCGGCTTGATGCGGTCGAAGGAGGCGAGGCGGTCGCGCAGCTCGGCGAAGGCCTTGTCGACCTGCGGCGGCGGCAGGGCGGTGAGTAGGGCGTCGACCAGCAGCGCCTGCGAGGGCAGGAAGCGCAGGCCTTTCTCGGTTTCGCCCTGCGCCAGCTTGGCGAGCGAGTCGTAGGTGTCCATCCACTCGGCGGGCAGCAGACCCTGCGAGCCGTCCTGCAGCTTGACGAAGCGGTCGCCGCGCGAGATGGCGGAGAGCAGCTTGCCGATCTCCACCTTGTCGCCGGCGAAGTCGACGTCGCCGCTGAGCTCGAACCAGTCGATGCCGCTCTCGATGCGCAGCGACGGCGGGCTGGGCGGGCGCAGTGTGGTGCCGTGCACCTCGACGCCCCACCCCTCGCGCAGCAGCGGCTCGGCGACGAGAGGGAGGTCGCGGGGCGGCAGCTCGAGCCCGTGGCCGCCGGCCGAGGCGACCGGCTTGAGGCCGAGCTCGAGCAGCCGCACGAGGGCGCGGTGCTCGGCCTCGGGGTCGCGCCGCACGAAGCGCTGCCCTTCGGCGTCGACCACCGCCGGCCGTGGGTCGCCGGCGCTGACCTCGACGCCGTTGTAGATGAAGAAGAGCTCGGCTTGCAGCGGCGGGTTGCTCCACGCCGGCGCCGGGTCCGGCTGCAGCACCAGCTTGGGCTGCGGCTTGCTGCGCTCCTCGGCGAGCTGCAGCCCCTCGGGCGTCTCCAGCCGCGGCAGCGCCGGCAGGTCGAGCAGCGTGGCGAGCGCCTCCTCCACCTCCTCCGGCGGGATCACCACCTCGCCCACCTCGCGCAGCAGGGCGAGCCAGGGCACGTCGCGCGCCGGCACCGCGGCGAGCCGCGACAGCACCTCGGGGAAGAGCACCAGGGCATTGGCGCCGTCGCCGCCGTTCATGCTGCCCAGCGAGCCGAGGATGGCCACCGGCGCCGACAGCGGCGCGTGCTCGCCGTCGCGCTCGAGGGCGCCGCTGAGCCGGCCGGCGCCGCCCGGCGGCACCTGCAGCCGCAGGGCGAGCTGCCAGGGCGGCCCTTCGTCCCAGGTGAGCGGCGGCGGGTCGTTCACCGCGCGGCCGTCCCACCAGCCCAACATGCCGCGGGCGCAGAGGCGGGGCAGCACCGCCTCGTAGAGCTGGGGCGGCAGCCGCAGCCGCTGTACGCCGCCGGACGGCGAAAGGCCGGGGCCGCGGCGGCCGCGCGCCTGGCGCGAGGGCGGCTCGGGCTGCAATGCGGTGACCAGCGCCAGCGGCTCGCCGTTGGCCTCGCCGTCGCCCTCGCGGCGCGGCGGCAGCAGCAGGCGCTCGAGCTCGCCCATGCCGAGGCTCGTGCGTCGCAGCTTGCCGGGCCGGCTGGCACCGGGCTGCGGCTCGAAGACGTCCAGCACCAGTCCGCCGACGGCGGCGCTGGAGGCGGTGTCGATGAGCAGGCGCACGTCGTGCGGAGCGCGCACCGCCGCCGGCGCCGCGGCCGTGGCGGCGGCGAGGCGTGCGCTCTCCTCCCGCACGGCCGCGAGTTGCGCCCGCCAGGAGCTCGCCGGCCCCGGCAGCCGCCCGCGCCGGCCGCTGGGCACCCGCTCGCGACCGCGCCGCAGTCGCGATTCCTGGCGCGGCGGCCGTTGCCCGTCGGGGCGCTCGCCAGGTCGCGGCTCGCGCCGCTCGTCGGGGATCGTGATGCCGAGGTCGCGC
Organism: Thermoanaerobaculia bacterium; assembly: GCA_036001185.1. Classification (GTDB taxonomy): domain Bacteria; phylum Acidobacteriota; class Thermoanaerobaculia; order Multivoradales; family JAIOJS01; genus DASYQD01. Next base: position 3,889 of record DASYUP010000056.1, on the reverse strand, counting down.
CAGTTGGCGGCGCGATCGCGCCGCAGCGACAGCCGGTCCTTTCCCGGCGGCTGGTCCTCGGGGGAGGCCTCGGCGAGGGCGAGCAGAGTCGACCAGAGGTGCTTGCAGGGCCGGCCGTCGGCGAAGCGCTGGCATTCGCAGAAGGCGTGCAGCACGCGCTCGCCCGCCACCCGCGACCAATCGAGACCGACGCGGTAGAAGGGCTGCTCGGCGCCGGCCACCTTGGCCCGCGCCCGCGCGCCTTCGGTCTCCAGCTCGACCCGGCCCTCCTGGAAGTACTCGAGCCCGCGCTGCCGGTCCCCCGGCTCGAAGTGTGAGGCGACGCGCTTGAACAGCGGCAGCGGCTCGACGCTGCCCTCGGCCGGGTGGGCGCGCGCGCGGCCGCGGCGGCGCCGGCCGCGGCCGGGGGGGCGGGGCCTCATCGGGGGGGCATCAGGCATTGCATCTCCGGACGACCTCGCTTGCTCCACTGATCCCGCGCTCACCACGTCCCGCGTGCCATCGCGCGTGTGGGCGCCCACTCCATCGAGCCAGCTTCGGCGCGCCCTCCCGGGCGACCGGCGCACCGCATCGAGCCTCGGCCCGCTTCCCTTGCGGGCCGGCGAAGCGATCGCGTGCGCTTCGGCAAACGCTCCCGGGAGCGGAGGGTGGCGGTGCCGCGGGATCAGGGCGGCCCACCCGCCCGGCAACGGAACGCGCCCGGAAGATGCCGGAATGCGCGCCGTCGCCGCGAGCGACGCAGGTGATTCTAGACTGTCTCGGTCAAAAGCGCACCTGCCGGCTTTCCAGGGGGTGCGCCAAGGGGGTGGCAATGGATCCGCAGCGGGGGGAGATCGAAGGGGTGCTGGCGCTGGTGGCGGCGGAGGCGCGGGCCTACTTCGCCGGGCTCGACGAGCGCCCGGCGCGGGCGCCGCGCGCCGAGGAGGTGACGCGGCCGTTTCACGCGCCGCTTCCCGAGCAGGGCGTGGGCGCCGCCGCGGCGCTGGGCGAGCTCACCGAGCGGGGCGTCGAGGCGACCGTCGCCACCGGCGGCCCGCGCTGCTTCCACTTCGTCATCGGTGGCTCGACGCCGGCGGCGCTGGGTGCCGACTGGCTGGCCACCGCCTGGGACCAGATCGCCTACGCCTGGGTGACCTCGCCGCTGGCGGTGGAGCTCGAGCTCGTCTCCCTCGCCTGGCTGCGCGAGCTCTTCGGCCTGCCCGCCGGCTGGAGCGGCATCATGACCACCGGCGCGACGATGGCCAACTTCGTCGGCCTCGCCGCCGCCCGCCAGTGGTGGGGCGAGCGCCACGGCTTCGACGTCGCCGAGCGCGGCCTCGCCGGCGCGCCGCCGGTGCCGGTGCTGTCGAGCGGCCACATCCACGGCAGCGCCGTGAAATGCCTGTCGATGCTAGGCATCGGGCGGGGAAGCCTGCGCAGGCTGACGCGCGACTCGGTGGGCAACCTCGACCTCGCGGCTCTCGAGGCGGCGCTGCGCGGGCTCGACGGCGCGCCGGCCATCGTCATCGCCACGGTGGGGGAGCCCAACGCCGGCGCCAGCGACCCGGTCGTTGCCGTTGCCGACCTCGCCGAGCGCTACGGCGCGTGGCTGCACGTCGACGGCGCCTTCGGCCTCTTCGCCCGCCTCTCGCCGCGCACAGCGCACATCGCCGCCGGGGTCGAGCGGGCGCGCTCGGTGTGCGTCGACGGCCACAAGTGGCTCAACGTCCCCTACGACTCCGGCTACGGCTTCGTCGCCGACGGGCGGCTGCTGGCCAAGGCCTTCCGCTACACCGGCGAATACCTGCCCGACCCCGACGACCCGCGGCCCAACCTCGGCACCATCGGTCCCGAGAGCTCGCGGCGGGCGCGCGCTCTCGCGGTATGGGCGACGCTGCGCGCTTACGGTGCCGCCGGGCACCGGGCGATGGTGGAGCGGCACCTCGACCTCGCGCAGCGGCTGGCGCGCCGCGTCGACGAGGCGCCCGACCTCGAGCGGCTGGCGGAGGTGCCGCTGTGCGTCGTCTGCTTCCGCTGCAACCCCGGCGGCCTGCCGGAGGAGGCCCTCGACCGCCTCAACCAGAAGCTGGGCGAAGCGCTGCTCGCCGACGGCCGCTTCTACGTCGGCACCACCACCTACGCCGGCAAGGTGGCGCTGCGGCCGGCCCTCGTCAACTGGCGTACCCGCGAGCAGGACGTCGACGCGTTCGTCGAGGTGGTGCGGGAGGTGGGACGGCGGGTGGGAGCCGAGCTCGCGGCGGAAGCACCGACGCCGGCATAGGACGGGCGGGGCTAGAAGGGCCAGAGCTTCTGCCACCAGGATGCCACCGGGACGGAGGCCCCCGCCACCGCCGGCAGGGTGGCAATCACCTGGCCTTCCTCCCGCACCTGGATGCGCCCCACCGTGTCTCCGGCCCGCACCGGCGCCTTCGCGCCACCGCTGACGGCGACCTGCAATCGCCCTTCGCCGCCGCGCCGGACCACCGCGCGGACGTCGGCGCCGGCGATCGCCGGCACCGTGGTGGCCCGGCCGCCGCTCACCGCCACGGTCCCCGCCGGCTCTCCCTTGCGCAGCGGCGTCGCCATCACCCACTTGGCGAACGCCTCGCCCATCAGCCGGGCGGCGATGCCGAAGGAGCTCTGCGGGCCGAACGAGCGGCGCGCTCCCATCACCACGCAGACGAGCTGCATGTCGCCCTGTCGCGCCGCGGCGGTGATGCAATAGCCCGCCGGCTCCGAGAAGCCGGTCTTGATGCCGTCGGCCGGCGGGTAGTAGTCGCGCTTGCCGGGCTGGATGAGGTGATTGGGGTTGGTGAGGCCGACGGTGAAGGTGCCGTTGACGAACGGCATGGTCGGCATCTTCGCGTAGGCGCGCATCAGCGGGTACTTCATGAGCTCCATGCCGAGGATGGCGAGGTCGTGGGCGCTCATCTGGTCGACCTGCTGTGGATCCTGGAAGTTGGGCAGCCCGTGGGGGTCGTGGAAGACGCTGTGGGTGAGACGGAGCTCCTTGGCGCGCTCGTTCATCAGCGCCGCGAACGCCTCGTTCGAGCCGGCCACCGTCTCGGCGATGGCGGCGGCGGCGTCGTTGGCCGACTGCACCATGGCGGCGGCGAGCAGCGCCCGCAGCGTGAAGACCTGCCCCTGCTTGGCGTAGATCTGCGACCCGCCCATGGTGCTCGCCCGCGCCGAGATGGTGACCGGCATGTCGAGGTTCAGGCGGCCGCCACGCACCTGCTCCATGGCGATCAGGCAAGTCATCATCTTCGCCATCGACGCCGTGGGCAGCATGCGGTCGGCGTTCTCGGCGAGGAGCACGCGCCGGGTCGTCGGCTCGATGAGGTACGCCGCGGTATAGCCCTTGCCGGTAGTGTCGACCGCTGCCCCCTGGGCGGCGGCGGGTCCTTCCTCCTGAGCGCGCGCCGCGAGAACGAACCCGGCCACGAGCGCCATCGCCAGGGTCACGACTACCAGGATCCAGCGCCTCATCTCCACCTCCACTTTGCGTCATCGCGAGCGAAGCGAAGCGATCTCGACTCTGCGGCGTCGAGATCGCTTCGTCGCTGCGCTCCTCGCGATGACGGGAGAGCGTTGACCAGCGACTTCTTCGGCCTGGGCGACCGTCGGTAGCGGTTCGCCGCCCACATGTGAAATCCGCTCCAGACTGCCGGCGCGATACGCTGTCGCCATGCCCAACCCATCACCGTGCCGGCTCGCGGCCCGGGCCCTGACCAGCGCCACGCTGGCGTTCGTCATGGCTCCTGTGGCGGCGCGGGGAGCCGGCGCGGTGAGCGCACCGCCCGCGGCGCCGCCGGCCGCATCGACCGCGACCCTCGGCGCCGACGCCGCCGGCCGCTTCGCCGCCCTCGCCCTCGCCTGCGTGCACCAGGAGTATCCGAACAAGCTGTCG
>DASYUP010000055.1:0-2292 GCA_036001185.1 Thermoanaerobaculia bacterium | reverse complement strand
CGCGGGGTTGCGGCGGGTGCCGGCGGTGGCGCGGGAGCTGGCGTGGCACGCGGCGCGGGTGGCAGCGCGGATGGCGGCGGCGGCGCCGGAGGAGGAGCCGGCGCCGGGGCCGGCACCGGAGTCGCGCGCGGCGCGGGCGCCGGGGGTGCCGCGGGAGCCGGCGCGGGAGTTGGCGGCGACTGAGCGGGCGCTGCTACGGCGGGCCGCGGCACGACGGGCGGGGCCGGCGCCATCGGCGGGGCGGCACCTGGCGGGGCCGCTGGCGGCGGCGCCGCCGGCATGCTCTTCACCTTGAAGAACCCCACCTTCAGGGGGGCCCACGAGCTGGTCGTCGACACCTGCGCCGCGAAGCTCCGCTTGGCCGCCTTGCCAGCGCGCGCCTCGAGGTAGGCGGTGTAGGTCATGAACGAGGGGTGGCTCACCTGGATCGACCAGTTCCCCTCCGCCACGTGACCGGCGATGACGTGCCCCTCGGCGTCGGTGACCAGCGGCGCCGGCCCGGCGGGCGGCTGCAGGTCGGTGTCGCGCAGGATCACCTGCGCGTTGGCTACCGGCTTGCCGTTCGGGTCCTTGACCTCGACGCCGATCGCCGCTGGTCCCTCCCAGAGGTTGACGCCGGGCGGCGGCGGCGCGGCCGCCGCCATCGGGGCGGCGCCGAGCAGCGCGACAAAGGACAGGGCCAGCGAGCAGCGAACCGCAGTGGCAATCAGTCGACTCATCGTTCACGCCCTCCGGATCCACTTCGCCGCCACCCAGCCGAGCAGCACCATGCCGCAGAGCACCAGCCAGCCGTGGCGGCTGCCGTAGGTGACGGTCGGGAAGTGGATGCTCATCATCAGGAAAACCACCGGCACGGCGAGGAAAGTGTTCTGCTTCGAGCGTAGCTTGGCGCCGGCGCCCAGCGCGGCGTCGGGCGCCCTGCCCTCGCGCACCGCCGCCACCATCTTGCGCTGCGCCGGCAGGATGCGCATCCAGACGTTGTTGGCCATGATGCTGCCGAAGAGGGCACCCACGTGCAGATAGACGGCGCGGCCGCTGAGCTCCTGCGACAGGCCCCAGGCGGTGACGACGATGAGGGCGAAGCCGACCACCGCGGCGAGCTTCTCCGAGCGGCCGATGGGGGACTGCATCATCACGTCGTAGGCCGTCCAGCCGAAGAAGATGAGCCCGGCGCCGATCGCCACCGCCCGGCCGTTGCTGATGTCGGCCACCGTGGGATCGACCATGATGCCGCCCGCCCAGTAGACGAGCACCAGCAGCGTCATTCCCGAGAGCCAGGTGACGGCGGCCTCCCAGCGGAACCAGTGCAGCTCGTGGCCGGCGTCGAAGGTCTTGCTCTTGGCCACCCGGTAGAAGCCGCCGCTGTGCACCATCCACACCGGGGCGTCCTTGTCGCCCGCCCGCTCCTGCTCGGTGAAGCGGCCATCGAGCCAGGTGAAGTAGTAGGTGGTGCCCACCCACAGGATGCCGGCGAAGATGTGCACCCAGCGGGCGACGAGGGTGAGCCAGACGTTCCAGTCGAAGGTCATCGGCTCAGCTTCCCCGATAGGTGGAGTATCCGAACGGGCTGAGTAGCAGCGGCACGTGGTGGTGCTGGCCGGCGTCGCGGACGGTGAAGACGACCATCACCTGCGGGTAGAAGGCCGGCGCGCCGCGGACGCCGAAGTAGGCGCCGGTGTCGAAGGTGAGCCGGTAGGTGGCGGCGGCGAGCGGCGTGCCGGCCGGCAGCAGCTGCGGCACGCGGCCGTCGACGTCGGTGGTGGCGCGGGCGAGCTCGCGCCGCTCCGCCCCGTGCTCGAGCTCGAGCCGCACCGCCACGCCGGCGGCCGGGCGGCCGGTTGAGGTGTCGAGGACGTGGGTGCTGATGCCGCTCATGGCGCGAGGAGCCTCTGCAGCCGCAGCCCGGCGATCCGGCGCTGCTCGGCGGCGGCCACGGACAGCTCCCGCTCGGGGTCGTTGCCCAGCCGCTGCCGGCAGAGCGCCAGCATCTCCTCCCCCGACCTGCCGCTGGCGCAGACGATGAAGATATAGCCGAAGCGCTCCCGGTAGGCGCGATTGGCCTCGTCGAGAGCGGCGCGGGTGTCGGGGCCGGCATCGCGCGCGCCGACCTGCTCCTGGGCCGACCAGGCCGACGACAAGGCACCGGTCGAGGTCGCGACGGCTCCGTCTGCGCGCTCGCCGATCTGGGGGTGGCGAGCAAACGCCTCGAGCCAGTCCTCACGGCCGAGCTCGCCGGCGATCGCCTCGGCCGCCGCCTTCAGCTCGTCGGGAGTGGCGAAGGGCCGCCGGGCG
>DASYUP010000054.1:0-4365 GCA_036001185.1 Thermoanaerobaculia bacterium | reverse complement strand
CGGCGCGAGGCGGATGCCGGCAGCGACTACGTCACCTTCGGCCCGGTGTTCGCCTCGCCGGGCAAGGGCGAGCCTTGCGGGCTCGACGCCCTCGAGCGGGCCTGCCGGGAGCGCCTGCCGGTGGTCGCCCTCGGCGGCATCGGCCTGCGAGAGCTGCCGCTGGTGGCGCAGGCGGGGGCCGCCGCGGCGGCCGGCATTCGCCTCTTCCAGCAGGTCGAGCGGCTGCCGGAGGTGGTGGCCGCCGCCGACGCGGCTTTCGTCCATGGCGGGAGGTGTCTGTCACCGTGAGCATCGTCGGCATCGGCATCGACCTCTGCGAGGTGGCCCGCATGACGCGGCTGCTCGACCGTCATGGCGCGCGCGCCGTCGCTCGCCTCTGCCGCGAGGGCGAGGCCGACCGCTCGCGGGTGGCCCTCGACCAGCACCTCGCCGGCCTCTTCGCCGCCAAGGAGGCGGTGCTCAAGGCGCTCGGCACCGGCTGGGCGCAGGGCACCTCGTTTCGCCAGGTGGAGGTGACGCGGCGCCCGGGCGGCGCTCCCGACGTCCGCCTCCACGACGAAGCGGCGACCCGCGCCGCCGCGCTCGGCGTCGGCCGCATCCTTCTGTCGATCACCCACGAGGGCGGCTTCGCCGCCGCGGTGGCCGTGCTCGAGGAGGAGCGCGGCGACGTACGGTAAGATCTCGCCCCGCCATGGACGCCTCGCCGAGCCCCACCACCGCCCTCGCCGAGCCGACGGTCGTGCCGTCGCCCGACTGGCGCGCCAAGACCGGTTTCCTGCTGGTGGCCCTGCTGGTGCTGGCCCTCGACCAGTGGACGAAGTGGCTGGTGGAGGTGCACCTGCCGCAGCTCGGCAGCGTCGCCGTCATCCCCGGCTTCCTCAACTTCACCCACGTGCGCAACACCGGCGTCGCCTTCGGTCTCTTCGCCGCCCACGGCGGCGACGTGCACGCGCTGGCGCTGTCGCTGGTCGGCGCGCTCGCCCTGGCGGTGGTGCTGATCTACTTCTGGCGCACGCCGGCGCGGGATCGCCTGCTGCTGGTGGCGCTGGCGCTGGTCCTCGGCGGTGCCATCGGCAACCTCACCGATCGCGTCGCCGGCGGGGCGGTGACCGACTTCATCGACGTCTACGTGAGCAGCTACCACTGGCACACGTTCAACGTCGCCGACAGCGCCATCACCATCGGGCTGATGCTGATGGCCTGGGACGCCCTGCGCCCGCGCGCCCACCGCGAGCCGGCGATCGCCGAGACCGTCTAGGGATGCGTCCCTAGCGAGGCGGGGCGATGCCCCTGGAACGCGTCGTCGTTCCCGAGCAGGCCGCCGGCGAGCGGCTCGATCGCTACCTCGCCGACCACCTGGGTCTGCCGCGCAGCCAGCTGCAGCGCTGGATCGACGAGGGGCGCGTGCGAGTGGGTGGGCGGCCGGCCAAGGCGGCGGCCCGCCTCGCCGCCGGCGAAACCGTCGAGTGGGAGGCGCCGCCGCCCGTCGCCACCGACGAGCGGCTGGTGCCCGAGGCGGGAGAGCTGGTGGTCCTCTACGCCGACGGCGCGCTGCTGGCGATCGACAAGCCCGCCGGCCTCACCGTCCACCCCGGCGCCGGCCGGCGCACCGGCACCCTGGTGCATCGCCTGCTCGCCCACTACCCGGAGGTCGCCGGCGTCGGCGGGCCAGGGCGGCCGGGGATCGTCCACCGCCTCGACCAGGGGACCAGCGGCGTCATGGTCATCGCCCGCACCGCCGCCGCCTATCAGCGGCTGTCGCGCGCCTTCGCCGCCCGCCAGGTGAGCAAGCGCTACCTCGCCATCTGCCACGGCATCGTGCGCTCGCCGCGCAAGGTCGACGCCCCCATCGGCCGCCATCCGTCCCGACGGCAGGAGATGGCGGTGCGCGCCGGCGGCCGGCCGGCGGTGTCGCGGCTGCGGCCTCTCGCCACCACGGCCGGCGCGTCGCTGGTGGAGGTGGAGCTGCTCACCGGCCGCACGCATCAGGTGAGAGTCCACCTCAAGAGCCTCGGCCATCCCCTGGTGGGCGACCCGCTCTACGGCGAGGCACGGTGGAAGGGCGCCAAGGGTGCGGCACGGGCGGCGCTACGCGACTTCCCCCGTCCGGCGCTGCACGCCTGGCGGCTCGGATTCGAGCACCCACTGGAGCAGCGACGGATCGAGCTCGAGGCGCCGCCACCTGCGGACCTGCAGGAGCTGTGGCGGGCGCTTGCGGATCTCGAGCTGGTGGCGACGCTAGCGACCGCTTGACCCCGCCGCTACGCTTCCAGCAGCTCCCGCAGCGGCGTGTAGGGCCGCTCCTGCGACTCCCCCACCGGCTGGCAGGTGATCTGCCCGCGGTAGGTGTTGACACCGTTGGCGAGGTCGGAGCTCTCGGCCACCGCCCGCTCCGCCCCCTTGGCGGCGAGCTCGAGGGTGAACGGCATCGTCGCGTTGTTGAGCGCGAAGGTGGAGGTGCGCGGCACCGCCCCCGGCATGTTGGCGACACAGTAGTGCACCACTCCGTCGACCTCGTACACCGGGTCGGAGTGGGTGGTGGCGTGGGTGGTCTCGAAGCAGCCCCCCTGGTCAACGGCGACGTCGACCGCCACCGCTCCCGCCTTCATGGTGCGGATCATCTCGCGCGTCACCAGCTTGGGCGCTGAGCGGCCGGGAATGAGCACCGCGCCGATCACCATGTCGGCGCGCTCGAGCGCGGCGCGCAGGTTGTAGGCGTTGGAGGCGAGGGTGGTGAGGGCGCCGTGGAAGATGTCGTCGAGGAAGCGCATGCGCTCGACGTTGGTCTCCAGCACCGTCACCCGCGCCCCCATGCCGAGCGCCACCTTCGCCGAGTTGATGCCGACGATGCCGCCGCCGATGATCACCACGTCGCCGGGCGGCACTCCCGGAACGCCGCCGAGCAGGGTGCCGCGGCCGCCGTAGGGGCGCTGCAGGTAGTAGGCGCCGACCAGCGGCGCCATGCGGCCGGCCACCTCCGACATCGGGGTGAGCAACGGCAGCCCGCCCTTGCGGTCGGTGATCGTCTCGTAGGCGATGCCGGTGACGTTGCGGCGCAGCAGGGCGTCGGTGAGCTCGGGCAGCGGCGCCAAGTGCAGGTAGGTGAACAGCACCTGATTGGGCTGCATGCGCTCGTATTCGGCCGGCAACGGCTCCTTGACCTTGACGATCATCTCGGCGAAGCGCCAGACCTCGTCGGCGGTGGGCATCAGCTGCGCCCCTGCCTGCTGGTACTTCTCGTCGTGGATGCCGCTGCCGAGGCCGGCCCCTTGCTCGACCGACACCTGGTGGCCGCGGGAGACGAGGGCGTGCACCGCGGCGGGAATCAACCCCACCCGGTACTCGTGGTCCTTGATCTCCCGCGGGACGCCGATCCTCACGCGCCCTCCTTCCTCGCCGGCGCGCCGCCTCCCGTCTTCACCTGGTTGCCGACCATCTCCACCTTGCCCTTGAAGAAGGCGCCCTCGGCGAGCACCACGCGCGGCGCCGCAACGTCGCCCTCGAGCCGCCCAGTGGGCAGGATCTCCACCTTCTCGTGGCCCTTCACGTTGCCGGTGACGCGGCCGCCGATGCGCACGCTGCGGGCGGTGATGTCGCCCTTGACGCGCCCTTCCGGACCGACGGTGACGTTGCTCTCCAGCTGCACCTGGCCCTCGAGCTCGCCGTCGATCACCAGGTCGCTGGTGCCGTTGACCTGGCCGGTGATCTTGGCGCCCGGCGCGATGTGGGTGGTGCCGGCAGCGGCGCCGGTGGGCTGTGGGCGGCGCTCGGGCGCCGAGGACGGGGCGTTGGCGACGGGGCCGGCGGGCGCCGGCCGCGGATCGTCCGATTCGCGACGGAAGATGGACATGCGCTGCTCCGATCGGGTGAGGGTTGACGGGCTCGGGCCGAGGCGTGGGCCTCGCCTGCCGTGGCCGGACCGCGGGAAGCGGCCGTTGACACGCGCTTCGCAGTCTACCGAATGTGTGGGCGTTGACGAAGAGCGACGGCTTCCTGGGGCAAGAGCACCGCCATTGACCCCGCGGGCACGCTTGCTGCCTTTCTCCCAGCCCCTGTTCACCAGCACGGAGCGCTCGGTGCATTGACCACCGCCAGTGCTCTTGCCCCAGGGAAGATCCGTCACCCTGGTCAGACCGTAAGACGTTAAGCGCGGTGCGAGGCCGAGGTCGGCCGCAGCGGCTCCACGCTGGCCGAGCTAGAGGGACCGCCGCGGATCACCCCTGAGGGTGTTGATGTCGCCACCGCCAGAGGCGTCTGCGGTCGGGGCCGGGGGCCGCTGCGGCGGGACCTCCGGAGGGCGCTTGGTACACGCGGCGAGATCGACGACGCCTCGTGCGCCCGGAGGTGGAGGCGCGCGCTCTTCTG